>JBCCPK010000013.1 GCA_039024915.1 Pseudomonadota bacterium | reverse complement strand
GCCTCTCGCAACGACAGCCCCGCCCCAATGGGCGAGCCAACCGTCGCGCCGCTGTCATTCTCGTCGAGATTTGTGGTTACGACGAAGTTGGCCATGATGCGCTCCCAGCGGGCATATTTTCCGTTGGGTCAAGCCTTAGCATTGTAAGCCCGGCGAATACGATAAAAAACTGCAACGTGGACCCGGGCACGAAGACGTCAAACCCCTAAGTGCGCGTGCCCTTGACGCTTTTGTTCGGCGACGCTCTTGTCCGGCGGTCCCGATACCGGCGTACGGTCTCTCGTGCCTGAGCTCACCGATGCACGGCTTACCGAACGTTATCCCAGAGCGTGTGCGGACGGGACGGGCAGATAGCCTCGCCTTTACAGTTGGCGCAGGCAAGGTGACCGGTGAATCGCTTTGGGAAGCGGCCGAGCGCATGCACACAGTTCGAACTCGCAGCCAGCAAGCTGCGGTTCGGCACATGGCATGACGGCACAAAGACTGGCGGAGAGCGGAGGACTTTGATCGAACTCGACGCCAGTCAACCGCGGTTGTGCCGGAGGCATAAAGCAAAACCTAATGGCGGAGAGGATCGAACAAAGTTCGAACTCGGAGCCAGTCAACCGCGGTTGTGCCATCTTAGCTGGCTCCGGTCCTTCGGACCGACCGCTTGAAGGCACAGAGCAGACAAATATGGCGGACAGGGTGGGATTCGAACCCACGAGACGGTTCCCCGCCTGCTGGTTTTCAAGACCAGTGCCTTCAACCACTCGGCCACCTGTCCCGCGCCAGCGCTTATCGCGCCGCCGGGTCCATCGCGCAAGCAGGCCCAACAAAAAAGGCCGGGAGTTTTTCCCGGCCTTTCGTTGGATGATAGAACGCTCGATCAGTTTGGATAGGCGTCGTCGATCCCTTGAACGTAGAAGTTCATGGATAGGATCATATCGAGCGCAGCAACCTCACCTTCTGCGACGACTTCTTCGCCGGCCTGATTGAAGACCGGTCCGGCAAACGGATGGATCTCGCCAGCAATGATGCCGGCCATGGTCTCTTCGGCCACAGCCTTGGTCTCATCGGACATGTTGGCGAACGGTGCCATCTGGACCATGCCACTTTCCATAGAACCCATCGACGAGCCGGTTTCCCATGTGCCATCGGCGATCGCGCGGACACGATCGATGTAGTAGGGCGTCCAATTGTTGACAATGGCTGTAAGCTGCGCGTCAGGCGCAAAAGCGCCCATGTCGGAATCGTTGCCGAAGCCACGGACGCCACGCTCCTGCGCTGCCTGAAGCTGCGCGGTGGAATCGGTATGCTGAACGAGAATGTCGGCACCTTGGTCGATAAGGGCATTGGCAGCTTCTGCTTCGCGGGGGGGATCATACCAGGTGTTCACCCAAATGATCTTCACTTCAATGTCCGGATTGACCGATTGAGCGCCAAGCATAAACGCGTTGATTCCCGAAATAACCTCTGGGATCGCGTAGGACGCGATGTAACCGATCGTGTTTGTTTCGGTCTCAAGCCCAGCAATCTTGCCGAGAATATAACGGCCCTCGTAAAAATGGCCGTTGTAGTTGGCAAAGTTATCAGCCGACTGGTAGCCGGTCGCGTGCTCAAACTTCACATCGGGGAAGCGCTCAGCAACCTCACCGACCGATTCCATGTAGCCGAAAGAGGTCGCAAAAATGATGTCGTTGCCCGAGCGTGCAAGTCGTTCAAGTGCACGCACGGCGTCCGCTCCTTCCGAAACACTTTCGAGAAAAGTCGTCTCGACCGCGTCGCCAAGCTCGGCCTCCATCGCAAGGCGGGCCTGGTCATGGGCGTAGGTCCAGCCATGGTCCGAAACCGGGCCCACATAGAGGAAAGCGGCCTTGACGGGGTCATCGGCCTGGGCAGTCGTGGCAGCACCCAAGGAAAGAGCGGCTGCGGTACCGACGGCCAGAAGGGATGAAAGAAGGGTCTTCATCAGGTCGTCCTTTGTTTTCGTGATGGCTTGAAGGTGGGAGCCCGGAGCGGTCGCGCCATCTGCAACCGCGCCTTGGGCATAAGAAGGGCTATCGGTCAGGCACAAAGGCCCGGCCGAGAGCCGCGGGGGTGTTCCTGCGCATCAAGGTTTGATTGCGCGACAGAAGCACCAAAGCGATGATGGTGGCGACGTAAGGCAACATGGTCATGGCTTGGGTCGGGATGCGGACACCGAATGCCTGAGCGTGCAATTGAAGGATGATGACGCCGCCAAACAGGTAAGCACCTAACAGCGCCCGCCACGGCAGCCACGTTGCGAACACGACAATGGCCAGCGCGATCCAGCCGCGCCCGGCGGTCATGCCCTCGGTCCATTGAGTGGAGAGCACCAACGACAAATAAGCGCCGCCAATTCCTGCGCATGCGCCCCCAAAAGCCACGGCGGCGGTTCGGATCAATCGGACATCCCGACCGAGCGAGTGCGCCGCTTCGGCGTTCTCCCCGGTCGCGCGCAGAACGAGACCGGCACGCGTCTTGAAAAGAACATACCAAACGCCAGCGACGATCGCGAAGCTCGCATAGACGATGATATCGCGTGCGAAAAAGGCAGGTCCAACAACCGGAATGCTGGATAGCACGGGTATCGTGATTGGCTGAAGCTTCACCCCGGGGGTACCAACGAACGCCTCACCAATGAGCCCAGCGAGCCCAAGCCCGAGCAAGGTCAGCGCAAGACCTGTCGCGACCTGATTGGTAGCCAGGTAGACCGTAAAGAGTGCGAACAACAGGCTCATGGCGACCCCCGCAAGAGCGCCAGCGACGACGCCAAGATAGGGATTACCTGTGCTGAGTGCGACGCCAAACCCGACCACGGCGCCCATAATCATCATGCCCTCGACGCCGAGGTTCAGGACTCCAGACCGCTCGGCGACCAACTCGCCGATAGCCGCCAAGACGATGGGTGTCGCAGCACCCACAATGGTGATGACGATACCCTCAAGCAGCATCGGCGACCTGCTTGTTTGCCGGAACAGGCTCAGTCGTGGCCGCCGCGGGCGCGTTACCGACGATGCGAATGCGATAGCGCACCAGCGTGTCGCAACCGAGCACGAAGAACAAAAGCATACCCTGGACGACGCGTGCCATCTTGTCCGACAGGCCAAGCGATATCTGCGCCGCTTCGCCACCCAGATAGCTGAGCGACAGCAACAATCCCGCCAGAAGAATACCCCACGGGTTCAATCGGCCCAGAAAAGCAACGATGATCGCTGTGAAGCCGTAGCCCGGGGAGATCGTTGGCCTCAGTTCGCCGATTGGACCGGCGACTTCCATGATACCCGCCAAGCCCGCAAGTGCGCCGGAAATCATCAGGGAACCATAAACGAGTTTCTTCGATGAGAACCCTGCAAACTGCGCGGCACGGGGAGCTTCGCCAACCACCTTAAAAGCGTGGCCGGCGAGCGTGCGGCTCATGAAAAACCACATGACAGGCACCATCGCAAATGACAGCAAAATGCCCAAATGCACACGCGACCCCTCGATCAGGATGGGAAGGGATTGCGCGTCATCAAAGTTGCGGCTTTCGGGAAAATTGAACCCGCCCGGGTCACGCCACGGACCACGGACCAGATAATCTAAAATGAGCAGCGCGATGTAAGCCAGCATCAGGGAGGTGAGAATTTCATTAGCGCGGAATCGGACGCGCAAAAGCGCTGGGATCGCGCCGTAAAGCGCACCGCCGATAATGCCCATGACCAACATCGTAGGCAGCGTCAGCGGACCCGACCATTCAGGGAACAGAATTGGCGGGATGGAGCCGAAAATGGCGCCCATCGTAAACTGCCCTTCCGCGCCAATGTTCCAGACATTGGCCCGGTAGCAAACCGCAAGGCCCAGAGCGATCAGGATCAGCGGAGCTGCCTTCAGCAACAGTTCCCAGATCGACCAAAGCTCGGTTAGCGGAACAACGAAGTACTCGAATAAGGCCGCCGCGGGATTAAAGCCCATGACCGCGAACAACAGACCTGCGGTTACAAGCGTCAGGCCGAGTGCCATGAACGGCGCTGCGATGAGCATCACCCGCGATGGGGCGTCTCGCTTGATCAGCTCAAGCCGCATGGGCCTTGTCCTCGATTGTTTCGCCGCTTGCGTCCCCGCCCATGAGCAGCCCCAGCTCTTCGAGCGTCACCGAACCTGCATCCTTTGGTTCGGACAGCCGGCCATGGGAAAGCACCGCGATGCGGTCAGATATCTGCAGAAGCTCATCAAGGTCCTGGCTGATGGCAATAACCGCACTGCCCGCTTGAGCGAGTTCGATAAGGCTTGTTCGGATGAAGCTTGCCGCCGCAGCATCGACACCCCAGGTGGGTTGATTGACCACAAGCAGGGATGGCGTGCGCGACAACTCGCGGCCCACGACATATTTTTGCAGGTTGCCACCCGATAACGTTGAGGCAGCAGGATCGCCCGTCGCCGAGCGAACGTCGAAAGCTGAGCGAATAGCCATTGATAGCTTGCGGACCATTGCGAAGCGAACAGTTCCCAACGCTCCAAGCGTCTCGTCCTGATCCTGCTTACGCGTAATCAGCGCGTTCTCGCTCAACGCCATGGCCGGCACAGATGCATGGCCAGACCGTTCTTCTGGAACAAAAGCTGCCCCCATACCTCTTCGGTGGGTGATCGACCTGTCACCGATAGGTTGGCCTGACAGCCGGATCGCGTTGGCGTCTACCGGAGCCTCACCCGACAGAACGTCAAACAGCTCCTTTTGGCCGTTACCCGCCACACCAGCGATGCCCATGATCTCGCCTGTTCGAACTCCAAGCGAGAGGTCCTTCAACGGCATTCCGAACAAGGTACCGGGATTGTAGCTAAGATTGTCGAGCGCAAGCATGTCCGCTGTATCGTCTGCCAGTTGCACAGCTCGGCGCTCAACTTGCGATACGTCCGAACCCACCATCGCCCGGGCCAGCGACGCCGATGTCTCCGCGCGCGGGTCAGTCCGCTCAACGACGACGCCGTGCCGCATAACGGTTGCATCGTCACAAAGCGCGCGCACCTCGTCGAGCTTGTGCGAGATATAAAGGATGCCTTTGCCCTCTCCGGCAAGCTGGCGCAGCACCCCAAACAAGCTCTCTGCTTCTTGCGGGGTCAACACGGACGTCGGCTCGTCGAGGATGACCAAAGAGGGCTTCTGCAGCAGCACGCGTAGAATCTCGACCCGCTGCCGTACGCCGACGTCAAGGTCACCCACTGTTGCATTTGGATCGACGGTAAGACCATAGCGCTCATCGAAAGCCTGCAGGTCTATTGTCACCTTTTCGGGCGACGGCTTGTCGTCCAACGCGAGCGCGATGTTCTCGGCGACGCTCATGGATTCAAAAAGCGAGAAATGCTGGAACACCATGCCGATGCCCAATGCCCTGGCCTGATTGGGCGACTGGATCGCCTCTACCTGGCCGTCGACAGATACCGACCCCGCATCAGGCTCAAGCATGCCATATAGCATCTTGACCAACGTGGATTTGCCCGCGCCATTCTCGCCCAAGAGCGCATGGATCGAGCCGCGATTGATAGAAAGCGACACGGCATCGACAGCTTTCAGGCTACCGAAGGATTTGCTCAGACTGTCCACCGCCAGCAGCGGTGTGTTCGATATGCCCGATGAGGCCAACGCCCGATCTATCCTCTCCCGCGGCCCGGCCAAAAACCGATGCACGCACATCGCTATGACCAAATTTCAGCCATGCCTGTCTTGACGCCACGCCGGTACAATAAGCGTTCAGTTCCGCTGCCTGCAACAGCGGCATCGATATCGCGCCGCCCAAAAGCTGTGCACGAAGGGGCCTACGGGGCGATCAGTGCTTATCCGTTTGGCAACAGGACAGTTGAGCCGGTGGTTTTCCGGCTCTCGAGCGCTCGATGCGCTTCAGCCACATCTTTCAATTCAAAGCGCTGAGCGACAGGAATTCTGACAGCGCCCGACAAGACGACGTCAAACAGGTCATTGGCGGTTTCTTCGAGCAAGGCGCGCGTGCCGGTGTGGACAAACACCGTTGGCCTTGTGGCATAAAGCGAGCCCTTCGGACCGAGCATAGCAAGGTCAAAATCCTTGATTGGGCCAGAGGCGTTGCCGAACGAGACAAAAGTGCCGAAGGTTCGAAGGCAATCAAGCGACGCGGGAAAGGTTGCGGCTCCGATCGAGTCGTAAACGACGTGGCACTTCTCACCGCTGGTCAGCTGCGCCACCTCATCGACGAAATTCTGGGTCTCGTAATTAATGCAATGCGCGTATCCGTGCTCACGTGCCAGAGCGCACTTGGCGTCCGTGCCAGCGGTTCCAATGGCAGTCGCGCCAAGATGGTGCGCCCATTGGCCAGCGATCAGGCCAACGCCACCCGCTGCAGCATGGAACAGCAAAACGGTCTGCGCATCCACATGGAAGGATTTCCGAAGCAGGTAACGCGCCGTCATGCCTTTCAGCATCATTGCCGCTGCAGTCTCGTCGTCTATGCCGTCTGGCAGTTTGACCACACGATCAGCGGCGACGCTGCGATGGCGCGCATAGCTGCCAAGGGGACCGAGATAGGCGACGCGGTCGCCCACGTTCAGATGATCGACTTTATCGCCAACGGCAAGAATTGTTCCCGCTCCCTCATGCCCCGGGGTGAACGGTGTTCCCGCGGGAGCCGGATACAGGCCGGTGCGGAAGTAAACGTCGATGAAGTTCAGGCCAATTGCGGTGTGTTCGACGATCACGTCACCAGCTTCGGGATCCGCGAGCATGGCCTCCTCAAGCTGCATAACCTCCGGCCCGCCGGTCTTGCGTATGATGACGCGCTCTGTCGCAATCGGCATTATGCTCTCCTCGTCATGGTTGAACCGTGTAGGCAGGATGCCGCATTGACCGGTCACTCCATGCTCCCACCTAGTTGATCGGCAACCATTGGAAAAGCGCGCATGACCTTAAATTCGTCCTTCGACTGCACGATTGTTGGCTCAGGTCCAGCTGGTCTGATTGCTGCGCTCACGGCAGCGCGTCAGGGGCTCAACACCGCGCTGGTTGGTCCGCCGATCAACCTCGGTGACAAGCGCACCACCGCGCTGCTTGGACCATCGATCGACCACCTGGCAGCGCTGGGACTTGGCGATGCGCTGGCTTCTATTGGCACGCCCCTGAGGACGATGCGGCTGCTGGATGGGTCTCAGCGGCTGTTTCGTGCGCCGACCGTGTCTTTCGATGCCGAAGAAGTCGGTCGCCTCGAATTTGGCCTCAATTGCCCGAATGCGCAGCTCAATGCAGCGCTGCAGGCGGCAATTGATGCAGCAGATAATCTGACGATCATCCAAGGGTTTGTGGCCCGCTATGCACTGGGAGGCAGCGAACCGAAACTCGTCCTCAAGGACGGGCAGACGATCGACACGAGGGCCATCCTGGCGGCAGATGGGCGGAACTCCCCTGCCCGTGACGCCGCCTCAATCCGCGTTAGGCGTTGGAACTATCCGCAGACCGCTGCCGTGGGTGTGGTCCGACATAGCCGTCATCATGATTTCGTTTCCAGCGAACTGCATACGGAAACCGGACCCTACACCTTCGTGCCTATGCCCGACGCCGAAGATGGTTCGGCCAGATCAAGCTTTGTTTGCGTGCTCGCGCCCAAAATGGCCCAAAAGCTATCAAAGATGGACACGCTGGATGCGACAGCTTTTCTGCAGAAGCGTTCGCTGCATGTGGTTGGCAGTTTGACTCTCGAAGATCCGGTGCAGCTTTGGCCACTTGAAGGTTTGGTCGCACAAACCTTTGCGGCTGACGGGGTTTTCTTGATGGGTGAGGCCGCGCACGCCTTTCCACCAATTGGTGCACAGGGGCTGAATCTGAGTGTTCGTGACGCAGTCGACGCCGCTGACAGCGTTCACTCCGCACTCAACGCCAACGAAAATCCCGCATCGCGAGAGGTCGCATCGCGCTACACCGCCCGTCGGCGCGCAGATGTTTGGGCAAGGACACTTGGCGTCGACGCCTTGAACCGGTCGCTGCTGACCGAGCTGCCATTTGTTCATCTGGGCCGTTCAGCCGCCCTCGCTGCAACCCGCCTGTCTCCCACCTTCAAACGCACTTTGATGACCGCTGGTCTGGAGCCATTTGGACTGCGCGCCTTGTTGGGCAACGCGGGTGATCGTACGCGTGCGCGCCTTTCGCGTTTCAGGCCGCCATTCCTGCGCAACCTCGCTTCCTAGAAGCTCGAGCCTAGCCGCTTGGAAAAAGATCGTGCGGAATAATCCCCTTGGTCACGGCGAGGATCATGATCGTCAAGGTAGGGATCGAAACCAAGGTGCCAATCAAGACCATCGATGAGGCTCGTTCCACCCAAACCCCGTACTGCTGCGCCATGACGAAGACGTTGAGCGCTGGCGGTAACGAGGCCATGAGGATGGCCGTGTAGACCCAAATGGGATCGTAGTCGCCGACCCAGCTCAACAGCAGCCAGATGAGCAGCGGGTGCATCGCGAGCTTCACAAACAGAAGCCATGGAACTTCGACCGGTACGCGGGTCAGTGGCCTCAGCGCAATGGTCACACCCATTGCAAACAACGCACAAGGCGCCGCCGCGCCAGCCAGAAAATCGATGATCCTTTGAAGCGGTGCGGGTGTGATCACCTGGAATGCCGCAGCTGCGATGCCCAGTGCGCTGGCAAGGATGAAGGGATGAAGAACGATCTTGCGGGCAATCAGCAGTGCAATCTGGGTGGGCGATTCCTTTGATGTGCCCCCCATCGCCATCAAGATCGGTGTCAGAATGAACTGGAGCGCGTTATCGAAGCAGAAGATAAGCGCAGTTGGCACCGCAGCCGGTGCGCCGAGCACCGAAAGCGTCAAGCCCGGTCCCATGTAACCAATATTGGAATAGGAACCGGCGACCCCCTGCATCGCAGCTTCCGGCAAAGTTGCTCCACGGACAACAACCGCGATCACCACCGCGAACATGTAAATGACGTAGGCGCACAACGTTGTGACGACGATGAATGACCAGCCTTCGAGCTGATCGAGCGGGGTCGAGGACAGCAAGTCGAAGAACAGAGCCGGTAGCGCCAGATAGACGATAAAGAAGTTGAGCCAACCCAACCCCTGCTCAGGGATCGCTGTAACGCGACCGGAGAAGTACCCCAAGAAAATCAAGCCGAAGAAGGGCGCAACCAGCGCAAGAATTTCGAGCATAAACCGCAGGCTATGTTGGACGAGGTGCGTCGGGCGCCCGTTTCGCGTCAATGTTTGAACGGGACGTTACCGCTAACACAGGCAAGGTGGGGGCGGCGATGTCTTCTATGGTCCAAACACGCAAATCTTGCGCCTGCAGGGCATCGGCACGAACGATGCTTGGCGGTCTCGGTCAGATGGCTTAAGGAGCGCCGGATTTTCTTTCTGATTGTCAAAGCGATAGCTGGTGCCTCGATCATCTTCTCTTTCGCGCGCCCGGGCGCGCGCTGCGCATCTTGCTGTGCGTGCAATGCGGACACTATTGGGGTTTCTCGGCCTTGAGCGCGCATCGAGATTAATGGGTTGGTGCTGGCGGACGGCCGCCCCGTTTACGCAACGGCACCCCAGGGCACTCCAGCAAATCGAAGCGTCAATTCCAGACATGAGTGGTGCGGCGCGCGAGCAAGTGATCCGGGGAATGTGGGACGGACTTGGGCAGACCTTCGCGGAGGGACTGCTGCTCGACCGGTTGTTGCAAGAGCCCGAGCGCATCACGGTGGCAGACCCAGCCCTGTTTGCAGATCTTTGCGATCCGCAGAAAACGCCGAGGGGCGTGGTTTATGTCTCATTGCACGCTGGTAACTGGGAAACGCTTGGAATTCCCATGGTGCAAAACGGTCTGCGGGTGGCGGGCCTCTATCAGGCGGTCCAGAACCCGTACCTTGAGGCTGACCTGTTGGCGCGGAGGCAGGCGCTGTACTCGGCCGGTATGATCACCAAGGGTAGCCGCGCAATGGCGCGAATTGTCCGCATACTCAAATCTGGCGGCGCGGTCGCCATGTTGGCCGATCAGCGGGAGGCGCGCCGAGGGATTGCAGTGCCGTTTTTCGGCAAACAAGCGCCGAGTACCCCCCTTCCCGCCACCCTCGCCCTTCGGACCGGTGCCCGCCTTGTTCTGGCGCGCTGTCGCCGGGTTGGTGCTGTGCGCTACGCGATTGACCTGCGCGAGATCGAGGTATCCCCAACACAAGACCTTGCAGGCGATGTCGAGCGGCTGACCGGCACCATACAGGCTCAGTTGGAAAAATGGATTCGCGAGAGGCCCTCAGAATGGATGTGGGCACACAGGCGATGGTCGCGCGACGTTCGGCGCCCCCGGGCATGACGTGCGTCGTCCCCACGCATAATGTCCAAAAGCGCTCTTCGACTACCGCGTAGAGGGCTTGGACCAAAGCCGAGTGGATTTTGTGCAATGCACAATGCATTGTACCGCGACCGGAAACCCGAACCTTTCAATCAAGGCACCGCGCATGCAAAAGACCCCGCACGCTTTCTTTCGACCTCTCGCCATCGGCGCACCTGAACCGCAGCGTGAGCCGCCTACGCGCGTGGAGCGGATGATCCACTTCATACCGCCACACATCGAAAAGGTGGTTAGCAAGCTGGGTGGGCTTATAGGCAAGGTCGATGTCATGTTGGGCAACCTCGAAGACGCCATACCCGCCGATCAGAAGCAGGCCGCCCGAGCCGGTTTCGTGAAGCTGGCCAAGGACCATGACTTCGGCGCAACGGGCCTCTGGACACGGATCAACTGCCTGAACTCGCCCTGGGTCCTAGACGACGTCACGAGCATCGTCGGGGAAGTCGGTGATACGCTCGACGTGATCATGCTGCCGAAGGTCGAAGGACCGTGGGATATACACTACCTCGACCAGCTTCTCGCTCAGCTTGAGGCGAAACACAACGTTACCAAACCGATCCAGATTCACGCGATCTTGGAAACCGCCGAAGGCGTCAAGAACGTCGAAGCGATCGCGACCGCGTCACCGCGGATGCACGGCATGAGCCTTGGGCCCGCCGATCTTGCGGCTTCTCGGGGCATGAAGACGACCCGCGTCGGCGGTGGGCATCCAGATTACGCAGTGCTCGCCGACGCCAGTGAAGCAACCGAAAAGCGGACCGCGTTCCAGCAAGACTTATGGCATTATACGCTCGGCAAAATGGTTGATGCCTGCCTGTCAGCGGGTTTGAAGGCGTTTTATGGCCCGTTTGGGGACTTCTCCGACCCCGACGCTTGCCGCGCCCAGTTCCGCAACGCGTTCCTGATGGGGTGTGCGGGGGCTTGGACACTGCATCCAAGCCAGATCACGATCGCGCGTAAGGTTTTCAGCCCACCGGCTGATGAAGTGGCTTTCGCGATGAAGATTCTTGAGGCTATGCCTGACGGAACGGGTGCCGTCATGATTGACGGAAAAATGCAGGATGATGCCACCTGGAAACAAGCCAAAGTGCTCACCGATTTAGCCCGTCAACTGTCCGCGCAAGACCCAGAGCTTGCCGCACTTTACGGTTTATCATGATGTTGCCTGCGATGATCTGCCCGGAGCATGGGCGCATCGTGCAACTTGAAAGGTGAACGCGCAGTGCCTAGCTTGCCGCTCTAAGGAGATGCACTATGCGAACAGCACGCTACGCGATTGGCGACGTCGTTAAACACCGGATCTATCCCTTCCGGGGTGTGGTGTTCGATGTCGATCCCGTTTTTAGCAACACAGATGAATGGTGGGAAGCGATCCCGGCTGATGTGCGCCCGCATAAGGATCAACCTTTTTACCACCTGCTCGCGGAAAACGACGAAAGTGAATATGTCGCCTACGTGTCCGAGCAGAACCTTGTACCAGATGACAGCGACAAGCCGTTGCGGAACGCTCGGATCGCCGAGTTTTTCTTTGAGGGCCCAGACGGCGACCTCGTCTACGCGGCACAGCCCCACTAACCCCGTACGATCCCGAAATCAAAAAGGGCAGCCCGGCGGCTGCCCTTTTGTTATTTGAATCCAAGCAGCACTATTGCTGTTGCATGCGTTCGCGCAGTTCCCGCGCCCGCTCCTCAAGCGCTTCCTGAAGTGCGTCAGCTGCTGGTGGTTCGGGCTCAGTGCTCTGGGCGGCCTGCTGCCGGACGATGTTCTCGGCGGCCAGCAACACAGCCGTTTCGTAACCTTCACCATCGTAGGCGGCAGTGAAACCGCTTAGCGAGAACGCAAACGGTACTGCCCTGCCGGCCTCGTTGAGAGCGGTCACGGTGAACTCATTGCCGGCCCTAAAGGAGTCGATCAACGCGTCGGTTGCCTCAAATTCGACAAAACAGTTTTGCGGGTAGCAAATGCGAAACACGCCAGGGACCGGATTGTTATCATCGACTTGGCCGCGGACGCCTTCAGGGATCTGCAGCCGCGTCGGCAGGCGCGAAACCAAACGACGATCACCACCCTCACCTTCGATAATCTGCAGCGAACCAACCGCAACACCTTCAACTTGAAGTTCGCGAGCGCGAGTATTGCAGATGGTCTGGTTGGCGCGCGGATCGACACCGCATACCTTCATCCACTGGAGATCAGGAAGGATTTCAGCAAGGGCCTGGGCTTCAGCCGGGTCGGCACTCTCGATGATTTGCTGCAAACGCTGTTCGGGCGTCAGCTGATCAGCTGCAGGGGTTTCGTCCTGAGCCAACGCTGGGGTGCCAAGTGCGAGCGCGGTGCTCGCCAAGCATCCTATGGCAAAGCTGCGCAGGACATTTCCCGGTGCTTTGCGCAAAAGCGCATCCATCAACATTCAAGAACTCTCCAATTTCAAATCCGCAAAGGTCTGATGTCCGCACGATGACCCTTAGTGGTTCAACCTTTTACGCGCGCTGTCACCTCCAATGAGGCAAGGAATGGGGCGCGATCGTGACGACTATCACCGTCAATGAGCTGCCTTGTAGACAATCTCAACGCGCTTTTCCACTGCAACGGTGAGCGCGTGCAACACTTGTCTGCATTTTCACACCCGCGACGACAAGAATGCGCAGCTGACTGGTCATATGTCTGGACGAAGAGACCCGGAATTCTCTACTCATTTGTGATGGCGACAGAACATGATTCGGAACCAGCGATCGCCCCTTTGCCGGCTCATAGATTTGGGGCTAATTCCGCACGTCCATGCGGGCTCGCGCTCGGTCTCACGGAACGTCTGACCGGCTGGGCACGCACGGTAGCGGTGGCGTCAAGTGTTGCGCTGGTTGCGTTTGAACCATCACAGCTGGCAAAGGCGCAGGATGCTGCTCTTGATGCCGACGGTCAGACCCATGCCATGACCATGCATGGTTCGCCGCTCTACGGGCCGGATTTCGAGCATTTCGAGTATGTAAACCCTCAAGCACCGCAGGGTGGTGCCATTCGGTTTGGACTACGCGGCACCTTTGATAGCGTGAACCCGTTGATCGTGCGCGGCTCACCGGTCTGGTGGGTGCGCGGTTGGGTTTGGGAAACACTTGCAACACGAGGGCGCGACGAAGCGTTTTCGCTGTACGGGCTTCTCGCCGAAGAAATCATTCTTCCCGAAGACCGAACTTTTGTCAGCTTTCGTATCAATCCTGCCGCAACGTTTTCCGATGGCGAGCCCGTCACAGCCGACGATGTCATCTTCTCGATGGAGCTGATGCGCGAGCATGGTCGTCCGAGCCAACGCCGCGCCTACGGCCAAATAACTGAAGTTGTCCGGGAAGATGAGCGGACGGTGACGTTCCGACTGGGCGACGGGTCGAACAGGGAGTTGCCGCTTCTGTTGGGGTTGATGCCAATCCTACCGTCGCACGCGATGACGGTCGAGCAATTCACCGAAACGAGCTTGGAACCGCCCATCGGTAGCGGTCCCTATAAACTGGCGCGGATCGATGCCGGCCGTTTGGCTGTGTTCGAACGTCGCGAGGACTATTGGGGCGCCGATCTTCCAGTCAACATCGGGCAACACAATGTCGACGAGTGGTCAATCGAGTATTTTCGCGATGCAACCGCGCTGTTCGAAGCCTTCACCACCGGGCGGTTGCAACTCTATTCGGAAGGTGACCCGACAAACTGGTTGAACAATTACGACTTTCCCGCAGCCGAGCGTGGTGAAGTCGTTCAAAGCGAACTGACCGACGAGAGGCCAAAGGCGCCCAGCGGGTATGTCTTCAACACCCGCCGCCCGCTCTTTGCCGATATCCGGGTCCGGCAAGCGCTCAACCTCATGTTCGACTTCGAGTGGATCAACGAGACAATCTTTGCCAGTCAGTATGCGCGAACCGAGGGGTATTTTCACGGCTCGGAGCTTTCGTCGATCGGCATACCGGCGAGCGACGATGAATTGGCGATCCTTGGCGCGGACGTCGATGCCGTGTTGCCAGACGTCCTTGACGGAACCTGGAGAGCACCCGTCTCCGACGGCAGCGGGCGTGATCGCACAAACATCCGGGCTGCTTTAGGGTTGTTGCGTGATGCGGGTTGGACGCTTGACGGCCGGCAGCTCACCAATGCATCCGGCGAACCGTTCGCCTTTGAATTTCTGACCTCTTCGGCCAGCGCCGAACGTGTCGCCCTGGCCTATGCGCAAACTCTGGAACTTGCTGGCATCTCCATGACCGTTCGGGTCATCGATGGCGCGCAGTTCGAAGAGCGGCGGCGCGTGTTCGACTTCGACATGATCCCCTACACCTGGTTCCAAAGCCTTTCGCCGGGGAACGAGCAATACAATCGGTTTGGTCCCTCAACCGCCGAGCAAGAAGGTTCGTTCAACATGGCGGGCATCACCGAGCCGGGTGTTACCGCGGCAATCGATGCAATCGTCAGCGCGGTCGAGCGAGATGATCTGGTAACTGCTGCTCGGGCGCTGGACCGGCTTCTGATTTCTGGTAGTTACATCGTTCCTCACTACCACGCGCCCGCGCAATGGATCGCCCATGCGGCCGACGTGAACTTTCCAGCGCAGAGGTCGGTGTGGGGTTACCAGTTTTATACGCCAGACACGATCTGGATTGATCCGTGATGGCAACCGCAGCGAACCAGGCGCAGGCCCCAGGCGGGCCGCAGGCTTGCCCCAAATGGGGAGCGATGACACCTGCCGATCTGTTGAGCAAACTTGCCCGGCAGAAACCAGATGCACCGTTTCTTTCGCTCGATAATGAGGACGTCCTGAGCTTCTGGCAGTTCGATGCGCAAGTCGACCGGCTGGCAGCTTTCCTTGCGCATCAGGGTCTGAAACCCGGCGATTGCGTTTTGCTGCGTCTCGGGCGGCGGGTGCAGGGACTTATTGCGCTGCTTGCCGCGGGTCGGGCGGGGCTCGATTGCTGCGTCGTACCGCAAACCATGAGTGCACGCGAGGCGAGCCACGGCAGCCGAGCGTTTCTGCCCAAAGCCGTCATTGAAGCCGGCGAGATCGCTTCAGGTGACGATCCAACCAATCTCCGGATCATGGAGATCGCTGCCAACCTGTTCACCGTGCGATTTGCGGCTGGGTTTCAGGGTGTCTGCGATGGCATGATCGACATGGACGACGATCTGCTGTTGGAAGCACAGGCTGACGAAGCGGCCCACTTTAAACCCATCAAACGCCCTGCCGACAAACCTGTGATGGTCCACACGCTGCGGCCCGGTCCGACGGGCAGAATCGACAGGCTTTCACGCAACGCACAAACGGTCCTCTCGCAAGGTCTTGCCTGCGCGATGGTGATGAAGCTCACCTCACGCTCAGCTGTCGGGCTTCCCTTTGATACCGCGTCAATGCCTGGTTTTTTGTGCGGGGTTGTTCCTTGTCTCATTACCGGCAGCAGGCTGGAGCTATTCAACGCGCTCGACCCGCTCGTCGCAGATCACCTGACCTACTGGGCTGACCAGGACAAGCATCATTGTGCCTTACTGCCCTATGCCCTCAGCGTATCGCGTAAAGCCGACGATTTGACAGAGGTGGCCGGCCAGATAGTCTGGCTCGCTCAGGGCGTTGGTACGCGGGTTGAACCAGATGCCCAGGTGTTGGTCGATTGTGCTGGCCTCGGCTTTGTTCCCGGCCTTGCTAACGCTAGCCGTGAATTGTCACTCAAACCGGGTGCCATAACCGCCTCAAACAGCAAGGGCACCGAAATGGTCTTTGGGGCGGTTGGCCTCAAACCACTGGCTGAGGACAAAACCAGCACAGGACAGCAGACGGTCGCCGAAGTGCTTTTGGACGGCCCTGTGGCCGCGCGGTCGGAGCTTGGTGCCAGAACTCAGTCGAGCGGCGTTTTTGCGCGCAACAGCGAGACGCCCAGCGGCCAGCCCTGTTTTACGCTTGCCGCCCACGACCCCATTCACGGTCCACTGGTCAGCGGGCAACCGGTGATGATGGCGACGATCAACCGATCACTTTCGCTTACCGGTCGGTGGCAAGACGCCGCTGCGTTCGCCGTTGCCGATGCCGTCGTCGGCAATCGTATCGAAGTCGCGATTGAACCCCGAATTGATTCGCAAGCCAGCGGCGAAGGTAGCCTGCCTACCTTACAGGCTGTCCGTTCGATGCTTGCAGAAAGCGGGATTGGTGATGCCGGGCTGCCAACGCGCATCCACCTTGTCCAGAGTATTCCGCGCAGTGCTGCTGGTCACGTTCTGACAGACGCACTTCAGCCCTTTGAACCGCCGGTTGCGGGCGCGCAGGACGCAAGTCATCCTGCTTCGGACGCCAATTCCAGAACGACAGACGCGCCTGAAGTTTCCACCAACTCCGGTGCGCAGACCGCGACAGAAGCTGCGGCTTGAGCCCTTCAGCGATTGCGCAACGGCATTTAGACTAGGCAGCTTCCGATTGCGCCTCCGCAATACCAGCCAGTTTGGCGGCAAGCACCGCTGCGCCCTTCACACGGGTATCGATCTTTGCCCAGTCTCGCGCGAAAACGATCCGGTGGTCGGGCTTCACCCGCGCCTGTGAGGCTGGCTCACCGATGTAGCGCATAAGTCCAGCGGGATTTGCAAAGCTGTTGCCACGAAACTGGATGACTGCGCCCTTCGGGCCGGCATCGAGCTTTTCGATGCCCGCGCGATAACAAAGCACCTTGATGTAAACCAGCTTCAACAGCCCTTCGACGGGGTCGGGTAACGGGCCAAACCGATCGATCAATTCAGCGCCAAACCCATCAATGTCGCTGACGTCTTCAAGCTCGGAAAGCTTGCGGTAAAGCTGAAGGCGTACCTCAAGATCAGGCACATAGCTTTCGGGGATAAGGACCGGCGTCCCAAGTGTGATTTGCGGAGACCACTGTCCCTCATCGTCGCCGTGTCCATCACCGTCCTTAAGGGAGGCGACCGCCTCCTCGAGCATTTGCTGATACAGTTCGAAGCCGACCTCGCGGATGTGGCCGGACTGTTCTTCGCCCAAGAGATTGCCCGCACCCCTGATATCGAGATCGTGGCTGGCAAGCTGGAAGCCTGCACCGAGCGTCTCAAGGCTCTGTAAGACCCTAAGGCGGCGTTCCGCAACCTCGGTGATTTGCCGATCAGCCGGAACGGTGAACAGCGCATACGCCCGCGTCTTCGACCGACCGACGCGGCCACGAAGCTGATACAATTGACCGAGACCAAACATATCGGCGCGATGGACAATCAGCGTGTTGGCGGCGGGAATGTCGAGGCCAGACTCAACGATCGTGGTCGACAGCAGGACATCAAACTTGCCGTCGTAGAAATCGGCCATCACCTCTTCGAGCATGGTGGCGGACATCTGCCCGTGGCCGATGCCCACCTTCACCTCGGGCACACTCTCCTCAAGGAAACGCCTGACTTCTTCCAGGTCCTTGATGCGCGGCACAACATAGAAGCTCTGGCCTCCGCGGAAATGCTCGCGCAGGAGCGTCTCACGGATGATCAGCGGATCGCGCGGTGACACGAAAGTGCGTACCGCAAGCCTGTCGACCGGTGGGGTCGCGATCAGCGACAATTCACGGACACCCGTCAAAGCGAGTTGCAAAGTCCGGGGAATTGGCGTTGCGGAGAGGGTCAACACATGGACGTCGGACCGCATCTCCTTGAGCCGCTCCTTGTGAGCGACGCCGAAGTGCTGTTCCTCGTCGATGATCAACAACCCAAGGTCCTTGAACTGAACAGACTTGCCCAGCAGCGCATGCGTGCCCACGACGATATCGACCGTGCCGTCCTTGATGCCCGCCTTGGTTTCAGAAAGCTGCTTGCTGCCGACAAAGCGCGATGCCTGCCGGACATTGACCGGGAAGCCTTTAAACCGGTCGACAAACGTCTTGAAATGCTGGCGTGCGAGCAGCGTCGTCGGCACAATCACGGCAACCTGGCGGCCCGATAACGCGACCATAAAAGCCGCACGCAAAGCCACTTCGGTTTTGCCAAAGCCAACGTCGCCGCACACTAGCCTATCCATTGGCTGACCCGCGGATAAATCGTCGATCACGGCCTCGATCGATGCCAGCTGATCTTCCGTCTCCTCATACGGGAACCGGGCAGCGAACTCGTCATAAAGACCCTCGGGCGGATCGATCATCGGCGCAGATCGCATCGCCCTTTGGGCCGCGATCGCGATGAGTTTGTCCGCCATATCCCGGATGCGTTGCTTGAGCTTGGCCTTGCGGGCCTGCCAAGCCCCACCGCCAAGCTTATCAAGCGAGGCTTCTGTCCCTTCCGAGCCATAGCGGGTCAGAAGTTCGATATTAGTGACGGGAAGAAACAGCTTATCGCCGCCAGCGTAATGCAACTCGAGGCATTCGATCGGCGCACCGCCGATGTCCAGCGTCTTCATGGCGACGAACTTGCCGATGCCATGGTCAACATGGACCACCATATCACCGGTACCCAGTGACGATGCTTCGGTTAGCGCGTCCTTGTTGGTGCGCTTGGTGGTGCCGCGCACCATCCGTTCGCCGAGAATGTCGCTTTCGGAAATGACCGCGAAACTGTCAGTTTCAAAACCCTGTTCAATTGGCAGGACCAGCAGACCGACCACCGCCTTGGCAGCGTCCTCCAGATCGCCGACCGATTCCATTGTGCGCGTATTTGACAGATCATGATCGTCGAGAACCTGCGCCATGCGGTCACGAGAACCGATCGACCAGCAGGCGATGGCGACCTTCTTGCCACTTTTGACCAGCGAACGAGCGTGCTCGCGCACAGCGTCGAAAACATTGGCATTCGCGGCACCGCGCTCAGGTGAAAAATTTCGGCCTACCCGCCCAAATGAATTGGCTTCTTCAGCGCCGCCGCGCCCGCTCTCAAATGGGGAAACCGTAAAGCGTGCCCGGCCCACCTGCATCGCATCGAAACCTTCCGCATCGAGGTACAGCGATGATGGCGGCGCTGGCTTGTAACCTGCCCGTTCGCCTTCGCGCTCGAGAACATCGATCCGCGCTTGGTAGTAGTCTTCGATCGTCTCCAGCCGCTCGGCCAGCGCCGCTTCGACCAGGTGATCGGTGACGATCGGGGCTCCGGGCAGGTGGGCTGTAAGCGGCTCAAGCGCAGAGTCGAACAATCCAATCCAATGCTCCATGCCCTGAACCCGGCGACCCGAGGAGACCGTGGTGTAAAGAACATCATCGCGAGAAGGAGCACCGAAGCTCGCGGCGTACGCCCGTCTGAAGGCGCGGATGCTGTCCTCGGTCAGCTGCACCTCGCTCATAGGCAGCAGGTCAAGGCTCTTGCGCGTGGTCTCAGACCGCTGGCTTTCAACCGAGAAGGTTCGGATTGTTTCCAGCGTATCGCCGAAGAAATCGAGGCGGATTGGGCTCATGGCGCCAGGAGGGAACAGATCGAGGATGCCGCCACGGACGGCATACTCGCCGGCTTCGCGGACCGTCGATGTGCGATCGTAGCCGTTGGCTTCGAGGTAGGTCAGGATCGACTGCATCGGTCGAGACTGTCCGGGCGCAAGGCTTATAGCCTGCTTAGCGATGGCGTCGGGCGCCGGTAGCTTCTGAATGGCGGCGTTGATAGTCGTGATCAAGAGCAGCGGCGTATTCGCTCCCGATGCCCGGTAACCCGCCAGTCGCGCCAAAGTCGCAAGGCGCTGCGCAACGACATGGGCCGAGGGCGAAACCCGGTCATAGGGCAAGCAGTCCCAAGGCGGCAGTTGCAGCACCGGCAGGTTGGGGGCAAAGAACGGCAAGGCTTCTGCGACCGTGCGCGCTCGCGGCCCGTCGCTGGCAATGTAGATCACCGGGCCGCCGGCAGCCTTGGCCATCGCTCCCAAGAGCACAGGCACCATGCCGTCGGGCACGCCTTCAAGCGCGGTGTTGACCGCTTCGTCAAGCGGAAGGTCGGGGAGCTGAAACAAGGGGGACATGAAGCGTGGAGGGTTTAGCCGGTGAACACCGCACCGCCTGCCTTATGGTAAGCGATGACTTTCTTGATGATCGGGCCGTCGTAATTGTCTGGTACCGTTTGACGCCCTGCAATCCAGTCGTAAAGGTCCGGCTCAGGCACCTCCATCAGGTGCTCAAAAGCGGTCAGCTCATCATCTGACATGGAACCGATGCTTGCGTCGGCAAAACTACCCAACAGAATGTCGAGCTCCTTGGTTCCCCGGTGCCACGCGCGGAACAGGATTCGCTTTCGGCGCGCATCGAGACCACCCGATGTACGGCTCATGCCCGTGACTGCGCGACCGGTGATGTGATCCATGACGAAACCCTTTTGTTGCGCGCGCTATGTATCCCGCTTTTGACGCGCTGTCATCGCGCCAGGGGAAAGTCCACGGCGAGGCACTTGGTCGCCACTTTGTTTCAGCTTATCAGCAACAGATGCGTGATGAGAGGCTGCAATCGCTGTTCCGACCGGTCTCGGTGCTGCAGGGCGTGGGTCCGAAAGCCGAAGGGCTCATAACGCGCCTGGTGCTTCCTGCCGGGGCAACGCCGCCCGCGACGCTCATCGACCTTCTCTTGCATCTCCCAGTCGGGGTGATCGATCGTTCGAACCGCCTACCGCTCAGGGAGACACGCGAGGGGATGATCGCCACGGTCGCAGTGACCGTCAGCGATGTGCGCGGGCTCGACGGTGCGAAGTTCGGCCGGCCGGTACGGATCACGGCTGAGGATGAGACGGGCGATCTGGAAATCGTCTATTTCAATGCGCGCGCAGATTGGCTCACCCCCATCTACCGCGTCGGCGATCAGATTGTGATCTCGGGAAAGATCGAACTGTGGAACGGGCACCGCCAGATGGTGCATCCGGACTATGCCGTCCCGATGGACAAAGCCCACACGATCCCACGCTTTGAGCGCATCTATCCTATGACGGCGGGCCTGAGCCCCAAACTCTTGCGCCGGGCAATCGGCGCAGCTCTTTCGGACTTTCCGCAATTGCCCGACTGGATTGATCGGGAGCTGCCAAGCCTGGTGGATGCGCCAAGGTTTGCGGACGCCCTGTCGGCGCTACACGGAGGTGAGGATCAAGCCGCTGCGGACGCCGGGGCGCGACGGCGCCTGGCGTACGATGAGATCCTTTCCGGACAGCTTGCACTGGCGCTCATCCGCCATTTCTCGATCACCGGCAAAGGGGTCGCTCGGAAGTTTGGCGGCTCACGGGCCGGCGCTGTGCTTGAGGCCCTGCCCTTCGCACTCACCGGCGCGCAGATGCGCTGCATCGATGAAATCCGAAGCGACCTGCGCTCGGCGAACCGAATGGTCCGGCTGCTGCAAGGCGATGTCGGGGCTGGAAAGACCCTCATTGCGCTGTTGGCGATGGCGGACATCGCCGAAAGTGGGTCGCAAAGCGCGCTGATGGCTCCCACCGAGGTTTTGGCGCGGCAGCATTATGCAACCTTGGCGCAGTTCGCCGCGCCCGCTGGCCTGTCGGTTGCCATCCTGACCGGCCGGGAGCAAGGCGCGGCGCGCCAACGCACGCTTGATGGTCTTGCCGATGGCTCCATCGACATTCTTGTCGGTACCCACGCAATCATCCAGGATCCTGTTATCTTTCAACAACTTGGTCTTGCAGTCATCGACGAGCAGCACCGGTTTGGTGTCGCGCAGAGGCTCAAGCTGTCCGACAAGGGCAACGCGGTTGACCTGTTGGCAATGACGGCAACACCGATCCCGCGCACGCTGGTGCTGGCGTGGTACGGTGATCTTGACGTCTCCAAGCTTGACGAAAAGCCGGTGGGGCGAAAGCCAATTGATACGCGCGCCTTGCCCGTGGATCGCCTTGGCGACGTGACCGAGCGGCTGCGTGCGGCGCTGCAATCAGGCGCCAAGGGCTACTGGATCTGTCCGTTGGTCGAGGACAGCGACGAAAGCGATCTGACAGCCGCCGTGGAGCGCCACAAATCGCTTCAACAAGCCTTAGGCCCTGATCTTGCTGGCAAAATCGGACTTGTCCACGGTCGCATGAAAGGTCCCGACAAGGATGCCGCCATGGCCGCCCTTAAGGCAGGGACAACACGCCTTCTTGTCGCGACAACTGTGGTTGAAGTTGGCGTTGATGTGCGCGATGCGACGATCATGGTCATCGAGCAGGCGGAACGCTTTGGGTTGTCTCAGCTGCACCAGTTGCGCGGCCGGATCGGACGGGGAGATGCGGCCTCGACCTGCTTACTCATGTACAGCGCTCCGCTGGGCGTGACGGCCAAGGCGCGGCTTGAAGCGATGCGGGAGACCAATGATGGATTTGTCCTTGCCGAGCGCGACCTTGATCTGCGCGGTGCGGGCGAAGTGCTGGGAACGCGCCAGAGCGGCTTCAAGGATTTCGAGGTTGCCGATGCTGCACTCGACCGTGACCTGATCGCACTTGCCCATGATGATGCTCGGCTTATCGTCGCGCGTGATCCGCACCTGCGCAGCGAACGGGGACAAGCGTTGCGACTGCTGCTTCAGCTTTTTCGGCGCGACAGCGCGATCCGGTTGCTGCAGTCGGGGTAGACTTACTCGGCTGCCTCGT
Organism: Pseudomonadota bacterium; assembly: GCA_039024915.1. Taxonomy (NCBI): domain Bacteria; kingdom Pseudomonadati; phylum Pseudomonadota; species Pseudomonadota bacterium. The sequence goes on along the minus strand of JBCCPK010000013.1, from coordinate 7,078 downwards.
GCGTGGGCTGCTCTTTGCGCTGCTTGTCTTTTGCCTGAGCCTCAGCGGCCAACGCAGCCAACTTTGCCTGGTGCTCAGGCACGACGAGACCTGCGGAAATCACCAGTTTCGCCCCGTCTTCTACTGTCATATCGAGTTGGATGATATCGGCGCGCGGCACGAACAGAAGAAACCCAGAGGTTGGGTTGGGCGTGGTCGGCAAAAAGACACTGACCAGATCATCCTGCTGCTCCTTCGTATGGAGCCTGTACGCCACCTCGCCCTTGGTGCTGGTGGATTGGAATACCACCGCCCAGATGCCCGGTCGTGGGTACTGGACCAGCCCGACCGCCTGGAAGTTGTTGGAACGCTCGTTGAGCACAGTTTCGAAAATCTGCTTGAGGCCACGGTACAGCGTCCTGACAAGCGGCATGCGATCCAGCAGGCGTTCGCCGAAGGAGACCACCGACCTGCCGACAAGATTTGCCGCCAGAAAGCCAACCATGGTGACGATGAGGACGGCCGTGACAACGCCAAAGCCGGGCAAAGCAAAAGGCAGATAATTGTCGGGATTGTAGACCGGCGGGATGAGCGGTTTGACGATCCGGTCGACCCACGTGACGAACGACCAGATCAGATAACCGGTAATTGTCACCGGCGCTATGACGATGACGCCGGTGAAAAAATAGTTGCGAACCCGGGACATCGGGCGCGCATTGCGGTGATGGTCGTGTTCTTGGGGGGCGTTCATGGCGGTACTGTAGGCAGCGTCAACGCAAAGATCAAAGCCTTGCGTAGCATTGGGCTAACCAATGGCGAATTGAACTTTTCGCGAGTGACCCATCTGATCGTAATTCTGCTGCGCTGCGGCGCGTGAAGGCAGAGCTCTACGGGTAGCGTACGTCCGGCCGACGTCTTCCCTCAAAAGAACCGTTTGCCGCTCGCCAAAGGAATCTGTGAGCCCCGGCCAGCACTTGATAGGCTTGGCGTCTCGGACGAGGATGAAGACCGGCCCGAAATCCACGAAAACGCCGCTCCAAACGGCATGTAAAGGCCCCATGCAGTCTTGCATTCACATCGGTCTCCCAAAAGCGGCCTCGACTGCGATCCAACGCGCGCTGGGCTCCCTAAGAGAGCCCCACGCATGGGCGGATGTGGGCAGCCAAGCCTTCGGAAACCATCGTATCGTCAGCGCTGTTCTTGGGGATCAGTCACCGAGTTGGATTGAGCGCACAACGCTGGATGAGCTGCAACACCAGGTAAAATCTCTTAAATCCGACCATTACCATCACGTCTCATCCGAAGCGTTCTCATATTACCCTTTTCTGACCCAAGGCGGGCCTGAGTGTCTGAAGCAACTGTTCAATCCCGATTGCATCATTGTTTGCCTGAGAGATCAGGCCTCTGTGTTGAACGCGTCTTACATGCAGAACCTCAAGCACGGTGCCTTTAACGGGCAACCCGCTGAGTTTCTAAGCGGCTACGCCAACAGTAAGTTCAGCATCCTCGATATCGTGAACAGCTACGACGCGATTGCTCCGGTTCACATCATCGATTTCAGCGCCGATAATGTTTTGACCGATTACCGAAGTCTGACAGGTTGCGACTTCGATATCCCTGAAGAAAGCAAGGCCGACCGGTACAATGTGTCAGTCTCCTATCTCGCTGCAGCCGCGGTAAACCGGCTGATCTACCCCGCCAAACCAGCGGACGATGGCGGATGGGAAACAAACGAACTGATCGCGCTGGCGGGAGACATGTTCCCGGGCTCGAAACTGGGGTTCGACGATGCCACGATCGAGCAAATTCGGAGCCTTCACTCCGAAGACAATCGCGCCCTATTGGATCGTTTCGGGATAGATCTTGATAGCCAGATGGGGGAGCTGATTGGTCAGCACGCTTTGCCGAGCGATGATGAGATTTCAGCAGCGGCGCGAGACCTGGTGGTGCGGATCAACCGGGACCGCACGCACTTTCTCCACCGTCTACGGAAGCAGACGTAGGAGCTAAACCCCACGGAGGCCGCGGCCGCAATTGCGCGCGATGCTTGCCTTTGCAGCGCTACTCGACCGTGACGGATTTTGCGAGATTACGCGGCTGGTCCACATCGGTGCCCCGCAGAACCGCTGTGTGGTACGCCATGAGCTGGAGTGGCACGGCGTAGACCAGCGGCGTGATGGTTGCCGGCATATCAGGCAAGACGATCGTTGAGACTGCATCAATCGAGACGGCGTCGGCACCCTGGCGATCGGTGATAAGAACGATTTTGCCGCCGCGTGCCGCGACTTCTTCCATGTTGGAAACGGTCTTATCGAAGACCCTGTCGAACGGTGCGATGACCACGACCGGCATGTCCTTGTCGATCAGTGCAATCGGGCCATGTTTAAGCTCACCAGCAGCGTAACCTTCTGCGTGTATGTAGCTGATTTCTTTGAGTTTCAACGCACCCTCCAGAGCAAGGGCATAATTCGTCCCACGTCCTAGAAACAGTGCGTTGTCGGCGTGCAGGAGAACTTCGCGACAAACCTGCTCAATCTGCTCGCCCAAAGCGAGCGCTTCATTCATCAGCCGAGGAGCTTCAACCAGAGCCTGGACCAGACGCTCCTCATCAGCTTGAGACATCACGCCCTTGGCCCGCCCAATCGCGATGGACAGACAGGCAAGCACCGAAAGCTGGCAGGTGAACGCTTTGGTGGACGCAACCGACACCTCCGGGCCCGCCAGCGTGGGTAGGACCAGATCGGAATCCCGCGCGATGCTCGATTCGGGTACATTGACGATCGACGTGATCGACTGACCCTGCTCCCGACAATAGCGAAGGCTGGCCAGCGTGTCCGCGGTCTCCCCCGATTGGGAGATGAACAAGCTCATACCCCCCGGCGACATTGGGATTTCGCGGTATCGGAACTCCGAGGCCACATCGATATCGACGGGAATCCTCGCAAAGCGCTCGCACCAGTACTTCGCTGTCAGTCCGGCAAGATAGGCAGTGCCGCAAGCTGTGATCGTTAAGCGGTTGACGCCCTCGAGCGGAGTGGGGCTTTCCGGCATGGCCAGCCGGTCAGTCGTCAGGTCGAGATACCGCGCCAAGGTGTGTCCAACAACTTCGGGTTGTTCGGCGATCTCCTTCGCCATGAAGTGACGATGGTTACCTTTGTCGACGACAAAGGCGCGCGCTTCGCTGATGTGCTTGGCGCGTTCCACCACCTGGCCCTGGGCGTCTTCAAACACCGCACCGGAACGGCTGATAAAGGCCGTGTCGCCCTCTTCGAGATAGGTGATCTCATTGGTGAAGGGTGCGAGGGCGAAGGCGTCCGAGCCGATATACATCGCTCCATGATGCTCGCCATGACCAACAGCAAGCGGGGAGCCTTTCCGCGAGGCGATCATGAGATCCTGCTCACCGTCAAACAGAAACGCCAGGCCAAACGCCCCTTCCAGTTCCGGGATAGTCTGACGCACGGCGTCCTCGGCACTCAGGCCGTCGTTCATTTTGTCGGCAACGGCGTGCGCGATGACTTCGGTATCTGTTTGCGTGCTGAACGTCGCGCCTTTGGCTTCAAGCGCTTCGCGTAGCTCGCGGAAATTTTCGATGATGCCGTTATGCACAACGCTGACCCGGCCCGCCGCATGGGGATGGGCGTTTCTCTCGGTCGGTGCGCCATGGGTCGCCCACCGCGTGTGGCCGATGCCGCTTGTTCCGTGCAGTGGCTCCGCCGCCAGCTTTGCCGCCAGATTGCTCAGCTTACCTTCTGCGCGTCGGCGGTTCAGCCGACCATCCTCCAGCGTCGCAATGCCAGCAGAATCGTAACCGCGATATTCAAGCCGGCGCAATGCATCGACAAGATCGCCTGCAACGGGCGAAACGCCCAAAATCCCCACAATCCCACACATTCAGGACGACCCCACACTTGGAACAGACCGCACGGCGCACGTGCCAAAGGCAATCGGCTTACGCTGCGTCGCACAACGGGGTTAGCCTTATGCGCCCATCCACGCCAATCACGAGGTCTTTCGATTGGTATCGTTAAGGGAAACGGCCCCAAGCTGAGCGGCTACTGTCTCTTGTTTTTCGGCTTCGGCGCCCGACCGCGCAAATTGACCTGCTTGGCGCGGGCGATTGCGAGATCACCCGATGGAACCGTCTTGGTGATCACGCTGCCAGAGCCGACATAGCCGCCAGCCTCCACGGTCACCGGCGCGACCAACGCGCTGTTTGAACCGATAAAGGCCCCCTCGCCGATCTCGGTGTGGTGTTTGTTGCGACCATCGTAATTGCACGTGATCGTCCCGGCCCCGATGTTTGCGCCCGCGCCGACATGGGCGTCGCCAATGTAACTGAGGTGATTGACCTTTGCCCCTTCGTCGATCGCCGCCTTCTTGACTTCGCAGAAATTGCCGACGCGCGCGCCATCGCCGATCGTGGTTTCCGGTCGCAGCCGGGCAAAAGGCCCGATGGTGGCTCCTTCTCCGACTGTTGCGCCTTCGAGATGGCAAAAAGCGCGGATGGTCGCGCCTGATCGGACGGTCACCCCCAGCCCGAAGACGATATTTGGCTCAAGCGTCACGTCCGGCTCGATGACGGTGTCGTGCGCAAGCATGACTGTTTCGGGGGCTTGCATGGAGACCCCGGACAGCATCAATTCATGCCGCCTCCGGCTTTGAAAAGCCGCCTCGACGGCTGCCAGGTCGGCCCGCGTGTTGACCCCGGCGAGATCAGCTTCGTCCGCAAGTGTGACCGCTACGCTTTGGCCCGCTTCTGCCGCGAGGCCAATGGCGTCCGTCAGGTAGTATTCGCCCTTCGCATTGTCATTGTTGAGCCGTCCCAGCAACGGCGCCAATACGCCAGGTGCAAACGCCATCAGGCCCGAATTGCACAAGGTTACAGCGCGCTGATCCACGGCGGCATCTTTTTCTTCAACAATCGCGCGCAGGCTTTCGCCATCCATAATGAGGCGGCCGTAGCCCGTTGGGTCGACTGCTTCAAAGCCCACCACCGCGATATCCGCACCGCCTTGCAGGCGTGCAAGCGCCTGTTCGATCAAATCGGGGCGGATGAGCGGTGCGTCCCCCAGCAACACCATAACGGGGCCGTCTCCCAACAGCCCAGCATCGCGAACGGTCATGACCGCGTGACCGGTTCCCAGCCGTTGGGTTTGTTCAGCGACCGCAAAAGTGTGACCGGCCGCCTTCATCGTCTCTTCAACCTCCCGACGACCATGCCCAAGCACAAGACAGGTCCGCGCAAGTCCGGCAGCTTTGGCAGCATCCATCACATGGGCGATGAGCGGTTTGTGACCGACCGGATGCAGGACCTTGGGCAAAGGCGACCGCATCCGGGTCCCCTCGCCGGCCGCCAGTATGATTGCAGTTGGAGAGGTCGACGATGTCATTTGTTACCTGGCGGGTTCTGAGTTGTGGGCATTCAAATCGGTATGGATGGCCGCCCGTGCAGCACGGCTCGCGCTCATAGCATGGCATTGGCGCAACACCAGCGTCACAAATAATAACCTGCCGTTACGGCACCACGACCAGACAAGAACCGCTTCGGGTCAGGCCGCCCCAAGGCGCGCCGATCTGGTGGACCACTGCTAGCGATTCAGGCAAGAGGTTTTCTCGATGGCGCCGGTTTGCCGTCAAATGATTCGGTCCAAAATATGACGGATGGGACAAGGGTGGGCGGATCCGGGGCGACATCCAGAGCCAGAATATCTCCAACCGAGCGCCGGTTTGCGTTGCTGGGCTGGGGTTTTGGCGCGGTGTTGGCCGTTTCGCTTTACGCGGGACTTTTGGCATTTGCGCCAGCGCATTCCGACACCGCAGTCGCTATCCAGGAAAGTGGCGATGCTGTGGCAGCGGCGTCACCGATCGTTGTTGCATCGGCTGAGAACGAGGATGCGGATTGGCTGATCGAGCAGACAGCATCGGCGCTGGCCGAAGCGCTATCGGATATCACGCGTCTGGAAGAGCGACTGTTCGAGGTCGAAGCCGACCTGCAGGCAGCAAGAGCCGGCCAAACCGTCATTGCCCAACGCATAGACGGTGTGGAGAACTTGGTGGCGCAGTCCGGCGGGATGGATGGCGAGACCAGCGCGCAACGCGATGCGGATCCGACCCAGCAAGTGGTACCCCGTGCGGAGGCTCAACCGGCAGAAGAGACCGAAGCGCGCGCTGTGGAAGCGGAGCCGGCATCTACCGATACGGCTCTTACCTTCGAGCCAGCCTACAGTCCGCCCGCGCCGCGCGTCATACTTGCCGCCCCTATCACACAGCAAGGTTCGCCTCGGCGGATTGCGGCAGAGCTTGAAAACCAAAGCGATCCCGTCGCGATTTCACGTCGGCCAATGCCCGACCCCGATGACGCCGAATTGGCCCGCGCGGTCGATGACCTGGCGCTCGAAATCATTTCCGGCGGCGACAATACCACTTTACCGGACGGTGTGATGGGCGGGCAATTGTTGCCGCCACGTCTCGCCAACACCCGCGCCCAAGCGGCGGCGCGTGCGCAGGACATCGTTGAGCCAGCCGAGCAGGAAATTGCCATGGCGGGAGCCGACGAGCTCATCACAGGATCTATCGTCGCTGACGAGCCCCTCGAAGCCGATATTGCCGAGCTTGATGCTGTCATATCCCATACGCCCTTCGGCCTTGATCTGGGCGGGGTTGGAACGCTTGAGGAAATCGACAGACTTTGGCGCTCGCATCAGGAGCGCTTCGCCTCTGTCCTGGGACCGCTGGTCCCGCGCATCATGCTCCGTCAAACGCCAGACGGTGCCCTGGATTTAAGGCTCGTCGCCGGACCAATTGAAGATGCCGCCGATGCCGCCTTGGCTTGCGCGCGCCTGCGTGCAGCAGGCGCAAGCGACTGCTTACCCTCAATCTATGATGGACAGTTGCTCTCTCAGCGGTAAACCTTTGGCCGACATGGGTGCCCCAATGCCCAGAAGCGACCCTTTGACGCTTGAGCCTGTCGGCTAGTACTGATAGGCACCGCGTCGAGTGAGCCGATAGCTCAGTTGGTAGAGCAACTGACTTTTAATCAGTAGGTCCAGGGTTCGAGCCCCTGTCGGCTCACCAATGATTCCAAGGGCTTAGCCAT
>JBCCPK010000012.1 GCA_039024915.1 Pseudomonadota bacterium | reverse complement strand
TGACTTTTAATCAGTAGGTCCAGGGTTCGAGCCCCTGTCGGCTCACCAATGATTCCAAGGGCTTAGCCATACACTCGTGAGAACAAGGCAGGAACATGAGACGCCATGAGACGCTGAAAAAGTCTCACGGTGACACTTTAGGGCTCTACTTAGTCGGTTTGTTCCCCCGATGTTCCGCTTTCAAGCCGCGCTCCCTTGTCGTCCAGCCAGGCGCATAGTTTGCCAATCGCCGAGCGTGCGCGCTCCGGGTCCTGGCCGAGATTGGCGTGCCCCCAACGGGTGGTCCGGTTTGATTGTTAGTGCATCGTCGGTCTGTGGTCCATTGGAACGATGCCTTCGGGTGCGGGTGGACGGTAGCCCAAGGAGCTGTGCGGCCTGACCTTGTTGTAGTGAATCCGCCATTGCTCAATCAGGGTTTGAGCCTCTTTCAAGGTGTAGAACAGCTCGCCATTGAGGAGCTCATCGCGGAATCTGGCGTTGAAGCTCTAGCAGTATCCATTTTCCCACGGGGATCCTGGTTCAATGTAAGCCGTCGTCGCCCCTACGGCCGTAATCCAATCCCGCACCTTCTGCGCGATAAATTCCGGGCCGTTGTCGGAACGGATATATTGTGGCGGACCGCGTAGAATGAACAGGTCTGTCAACGCATCCAGCACGTCTGTCGAGTTGAGTTTGCGATCCACGCGGATCATGAGCGCCTCCCTGGTGTATTCATCAATGATGTTTAGCGTCCGGTAGACACGCCCGTTAGCGGTACGATCCTGGACGAAGTCGTAGGACCAGACATGGTTTGGACGTTCAGTCCGCAGGCGCACGCAAGAGCCATCGTTCAGCCAGAGCCGCCCTTTCTTCTTTTGCTTTTGTGGGACCTTCAGCCCTTCACGCCGCCAGATGCGCTCCACGCGTTTGTGGTTCACGTGCCAGCCCGCATTGTTCAGCAAGCCAGTTACCATGCGATAGCCATAACGCCCGTACTGGTCAGCCAGCTCGATGATGTCATCGGTTAGCCGCTCCTCATCAGAACGGCCTTGAGGAACCTTGCGTTGCGTAGATCGATGCTGACCAAGTGTCCGACAGGCCCGGCGTTCAGACACGCCAAGCTCCTGCCGCACATGATCGATGCATTTGCGGCGACGCGAAGGGCTTAGAAGTTTCCCTTTGCAGCCTCGCTCAGAATGAGCTTGTCCAACGTCAGGTCGGATACCGCTCTACGCAGCCGCTGGTTCTCTTTCTCAAGCTCTTTCAGCCGCGTGAGCTGTGACCTCTGCATCCCGCCATAAAGCGTCCGCCATCGGTAAAACGTCTGCTGCGTCACCCCGATCTGGCGCACCGCCTCGGCAATCGTTGCACCTTGTCCTTGCAGAACTTCAACCTGCCGAAGCTTCGATACAATCTCTTCGGGCTTCTCGCGTTTTCCAGCCATCGCTGATCCTCCAATTTGCGGGACAATCTATCCCAGTTGGTGGACCACTTTCAGGGGGCTACTCCATTTGACGTAGAACATTCTATCGACGCCGGAATCCCCATAGCGGACGTTAGCTGCACTGCGAAACACGGCCGATTAGGGCGGAAAGCAGACATTCGCTGCGACTCCGCAGAATCTGTTCCAGAATTACAAAAGCTGCCATTCAAGTGGTAACAGACCGAAGCGCCATGCTGCGGAGCGCGCCAATGTCGGCTGTGCGCAGTAAGCGCCCTTTCTAAGCAAGCACCCTGTCGCTCAGCGCGATCCAAGCGTCTCGAACCTAACACCATCGTCCCACGCAGCTGACATACATGCGGCGACAAAAAGAGGATGCTTCTTGGTACCTCCGAGGTTCCCCACGGTATCTCGTCCCGCTTGATAGTAGTTTTCCTTTTTCGCGCCAAACTCTTCTTCAAGCATGCGCTCGATGTCGAAGTGCCAAGCCGTCAGATTGTCCTTCATGATATGAGAGTCCGGGAAAGATTCCCATCTTTTCATGACCTGTAATTACAAGAATGGCATCATTATCTCGATTGTGCTCATCATGCGCTCGTTGATATTTAGCAGTATCTTTCTCGAGGATCGACTTGTAGACGGCATCACAATCGAAAATGACATGATGCTGTATTCCAAAATTATTTGCTATAAGCAGCATGAGCCCCAGCGAGCTCTTACCCTCGCATACTACGATAAATGATCCTGACTTTTGAAAATTCCCCTTCTTATTGGACAGTCGAAGGTAAGCCTCAATACAGGCGTGATCTGAAATACCTTCTACCAAAACAACTCGTTCAGCAAAAAAAAGTTCGTTGAATTTCGGCTGTATTTGAAGGGCGAACTTCGTACGTACTTGGTCTTCATTCTAAAGTTTCTTGTTGAACGCCTTATTATACTCCTTGCGGACGCATTCAAAACTGGACTTTGAGACCTCCAACAACCCAGAGCTAATCCGGAACATTTTTGTGCCGTCGAAATAGTCGACATCGATGGAGTATGGGCTGTGCGTGGTAACGAAGACTTGGGCATCAGCTTTCGAGAGCTCCATCAAAATCTCAGCACGATGGCGTGCCTGAGGGGGATGTTGATAGAGCTCCGGTTCTTCGCATCCCAAGATCAGAGTTGGGCTAACTGTACTATCGACAGCCATCAGTTCCTGCAAAATCACAAGGAGAAAAGACCCTTGGAGACCGTGTCCGAATTTCTCCACCCGATCACTGTACCCACGCTCTGAGAGCGTGACCTGCGCAGTCGGAGCGTCAACTGAAACGGATTTCTCGTCTTGTTTCCAAGCAAGCCCAAGACCAGCATCGGTCATGACCGCAGACTGAAGTCTGTCAGCGAGGCGAGACTCAAGTCCCTATAGGTGCTTTCGCTGGCTATCCAACAGGCACGAATATGCCTTGAAAGCCTCTTTTCTGATCCGCTCGAGCTCAGCGTCATAGTCCATATGTGAGCGGATTGTGTGTTGGATCAGCTTGCCGAGATGCGAAGACTTGCCCTCTTCGGATTCTGTTGCGGCCTCTTTCACGGCTGGGACATAGACCCAACTGACATGGCGCTGGAACTTGTGCGCCCCTGTACTCACACCAAAGAACTCGGCGCCACTTGGCGTGAGCTCTTTCTCCTCGTCAGGCAAGGCTTCCTCGTAAGTGAGAAGAGCGGCCTCGCGCGCTCCATCATTGGTGGCGCTCTCAATTCCAGGGTAATCTTTGCGCAGCTTGTCGAAGACCTGCTTCCGTTGGGTGGCTCCACTCGTCTCAAAAAAGCTCTTAAAAGGAGAGAAGACTAGACGCTCACCGCGTATCGTCTTCTTGAATGCCCCTTCCGGATCTTTGGCGACTTCCGCTTGGACCACGAGCAGACCTGATCTGACATAGTGACTGAACTCTTCAGTCGCCTCATCGCTGAGTTCATGGAAAGTAACCTTTACCACAATAGGAAGATTGTCATCGCGTTGATGGAAGTCCTCTTCAGAGAAGTTACTGATTTCGCCGAAGAAGAGATTGAGCGCATTCAAAGCCGTGGATTTACCCGCACCGTTTGGGCCGACAAATGAATTAAAACTCTCACAACTGATATTTGCTTCTCTGAGCGATCGGAAGTTCTCAATGTGGATCTCTTTAATTCTCTTACAATCATCATCTATTACCGCCTTCCATTGATGAGCCTGACCTGCTTGGTAGCCCTAGGATTTGGTGAATTCGTGGACCGTTAGTCCATCTCCGCAGACCTTTCGCGCCAGTTCCACCACATGTTCATGATGGGTGAAGTACAAAGCCTGACCCTGCGTTGCGATCTGCTTCAGCAAGGTGAGGGCCGCCTCGGTGCGCGTGTTATCAAATGTCTCCATAATATCATCAGCAATGAAGGGCAGCGTTGTCCCATCAGACTCGTATTGCCGGTATCCGGCCAGCCGAAGCGCAAGATACAGCTGGAACCGTGTACCTTTGGACATCTCAGAGACCGTGATGAACCTCCCGTCCCGTTCTCGGAGAGCGAGCAGCAGCTCTTTTTGTCCATCTGCTTGAGTTTGAAGCTCCGAATAGGCGCCATTGGTAAGGGCTTTGAAGGTCGCTTCAGTGTCTGCAAGCATCCCACTGCGATGCTCGTCACGATATGCGGCAAGCGCTTGGTCAGCTGCTAGTATACCGAGCTGCAGCCGCAGCGTCGATTTCGCGCGATCTTCTAGCTCGAGTAGCAAAGTCTGCCGCCGCTCTTCGAGCTTTGCCGGGATATCATCTCCTCCGACCCTCTCAAGGGCGTCCTTCGCCGACCGAAGATCTCCGATTTTTTCCGAATAATCGGCCTCAGCACTCTCTAGTTCAGAATTCAGTGCATCGATCTGTCCTCGGAGATCTACAAGGTCTTGATCAACAAGGATCGCACGCGCCTCATCAACGTCTTTCACACCAAGGCACTCTTGGATTTGGTCTTCGAGAGCGCGTCTTTTCCCACGCAGGTCGTCGGCCTTTTTGGCCGTCTCAAGCGCCATAACCAGAGCATCGAGCGTATTAATCTCCACGACATCCTCAAACGGTGCCGCGAGAGACTGCATACGTTCTAAGACTGCCGCGAGCTCCGCCTCCGCAGAACGCACACTGCTGTTCGCAGCTTCGATCTTCTTTGAAATGGACTCAAACTCACTTTGACTGCGCAACGCGCTGTGAAAACGCCGACGCAAACGCTCAGCGAGAACGAGAGGTGCGGCGCTTTCGGTATCGCCAATGCGACTGGCTACATCACCCAATAAGGCCGAAAACGCCTCGAAATCTCTTTTTAAAGCTTCGATGCGCCGCTCAAGCTGGTCAAGCTGAGACAATTTGGAAAGGAGTTTCAGAAGTGTGGTCTTTTTCCACGCAAACTCATCCAAGTCGCGCAGCGCTTCAGGAAGCGAGACGGCTTCGCGCTCCCATTCCTGCGCCGCGGCAGCCTTCTCCTTCTCCAGGCGCACAACCTCTTTTGTTCGACTTTCCGCTTCGTCTTTCGCTTCCATAAGAGCTTTGCGAAGTGCAGTCGCTTCCGCTTGGGACTTGGCAGCGTTCGTTATTTCGGCGCGCGCGGTTTGAATGAGTGACCTCAGCTCCCGGCCATCAGTTTCAATACCGAGCGCGTCTCTGAGCGCACCGGCAGCGTCAGAAACTATGCGCTCAGCCGCGGTCCGAGACTTCCTCTTGGTAACGAGTTCGGTATGCGCGTCTTGAGCTTCGAGAAGGGCGCTGCGCCATCGCGGCAGGTCCCTTGGATCAAAAACCGTTGGCAGCCGAAGGCGCGCCATGAGGGCCTCAGCGGTTGTTGCTGATTTGGCGAGCGCTGCCTCCAACTCATTCAATTCCTCGTCTTTGAGCTCCACCGAGCGCGCGGCAGAGGCAACCTCGATTTCAATCTCGCGAAGTTGTGCCAACCGCTCGGCAAATCCCAAGCGGGCCTCTTGAAGCGCATCATCTCTCTGAAGGGCTGTGTGGAACTCAGACGCAGTCTTTTTGTTGAGCGTCGAGAAATGCGCCTCCCAAAGAGCGTCGCGCTCTTGGCGGGCACCCTTTGCCTCCTCATCAACAGAAGCTGCATCATCTTTTTTGAATTCCTCAAGGCGAGCGCTGAGACGAGCGAGCTCTTGGCGCGCGTCTTTAAGTTCGCGTTTCAGAGTGGAGATGCCTTCAAGTTGGTCACCCCAATGCGCCGAAAGACGTTGGGCTTCGCTCTCGGAAAGCGTAATCGATCCCAAGTCCTCCGCTGCGCCCTGCCAGGGTTCCAAGGCCAGCAGTGTTTTCTTGAAGCGGCGCTCTGCTGAGTCGACTTCACCTAACGCTTTTTCCAACCGAGCAAGCTGATCCTCTGGCTCAAGCTCAGACAGGAGCGTTTCCAAATCCACTTCATTCGTCTCAGAAGTGACAATGGACTCGGTCTCCTGTATCTCCGCCAGGCGCGATAGGGACCTAGCTTCTTCCTCCCCAGCCGCCGCAAGTCGCTTTGCAAGATCCGTATAGCTTGTTGCCATGTTTTCGAGCTGATTCAGCTTGGCCTCGGGGATCCGACCGTCCTCCGGTTTCTCAAGCCCCAAGTCGCGGAGGGCGTCGGCGAGCTCTTCCAAAAGCCCTTCACGCTCTGCTGTTCGCTTGGGGAGATCTTCTTCGGCGGTCTGCGCTCGAGATCTGGGGAGGTCTAGAAGGACTGTGAGCTCATCGGAGATCTCCAGCACCGCCGCATCCATAGCCAATCCGTCGCGTGCTTTTTTATGCTCCTCCAGCTGAATGCGCGCCTGCCGGAGCTCGGTCTCCACTTCGACCTCTTTGAGCTTGAGCGCCTTTGCCTCCTCCAGTGCGTCGTGTGGGCCAACCGGGTAGGCCTCCAGACCTGAGATTGCTGCTACCGTCTCATCGAGCTGCACCAAGAGTGGTATTGCGTCGATCATTGCTCCGAGGCGTGCCCGCCTTTGGAACAGCGCGTCACGAGACGCTTTCGACGTTACGAGGATATCTTCTGCAGCGTCGCGGACCTCCTTCAAGCGTCGATATGCGCTTGCCGGAACGTCAATGTCTCTAATTTGATCATTAAGCGCTTTAAGCTGTCTCTTCGCCTCCGCGAGGATCGTCTTCCTCGCGCGAGGCTTATGAAATAGATCCACCTCATTGCGGGCTGCCTCCAGCACTGAGCCCAAATCCGAGAGCCCGGCCGCTGCCGAGAAAAGGAGTTCGCCAAGATTGCCCTCGCTCGCGAGGATGTCCTCACCCCCCTCTTCAATTGTGACGTCATCCAGCGAGAACATTGCCCGGTACTGATCACGGTCTATGCTATCCAGGGCACGCGCGAGGATCGTTGGATTGATCGGATCTCCTCCAGGAGAAATCAGATCTCCTCTGTTACGCTTTATCCGGACAAGATCGACGACGCCTTGGTCGAGCTCCAAAGAGGCACCGATCCGCATGGTCTCATAGTCGTGAAGGAAGTTGTACTTGCTGCGGGCTGAGATCCCAAAAAGGAGGTCCAAATAGGCATCAAAGGCGGTCGACTTGCCGGCCTCGTTTGGCCCGAAAATGATGTGAAGATCTGGTTTGCCCTCCCCGTTCGGACCGAAGTCGAGGGAGAAGTCGGTGAAATGCCCATATCGAGTGAGATCAAGGCGCCGAAGCCTCACGAGGGGTGCTCCGCACCGCCGGCAAGCATACGCGCGACAATATCTTGGACGCCTTCGTCGAGAAGGTGTGCGACTTCACGAGCTTGCTCATCTTTGGCTTGCCCAAACGCGCTTCGGAGCTCCGGTGGAAGCTCCCCAATCAGATCCTCTGCCGCACTCTGCGCGCGCTTCAAGATGCTTGGCTGCGCGGCAAGGTCTTTCATGAGAGCGCTTAATTCTTTCCGAGGATCTTCGCCCTCGCCAACGATCGACGGCGGGACAAGATGCTGAACAATCTTGTCGATCCATACGACCCCAGAGGCGCGAGCAAGGTTTGTCACGCTCTCCAGAAGGAGGTCAGCGTCGCGCCTCAGGCGCCAGGCGAGAGGGGTTTCCCCGCGGAGCTCCAAGCGCAATACGACATGCTCCGAGGATGACTGCGCTGCCAGCTTGATGACCTCTTCTATGGCGCTCATGGCGTCACGCCAGTCGCTGACAGCGTCGAGCAAAACGTCCGTGCGAACAAACTCGACGTTCGACGTGATGCGCTCCTCAAGCGAAGCAACCCTGTCCTCAACCGAAACCAGGGTTACGGACTTTGGGCCAGCCTCGCCGATATCGCGGCCTTGGGGCATGCCTGGCATGACAATATGAGGCGTTTCGCGATGGACGGTTCGAACATGCACATGGCCCAGGGCCCAGTAATCGTACCCATGCGTTACAAGATCATTTGGGCTGCAGGGTGCATAGGTGTCGTGACCTGCCGCTCCGGCGAGGCTCGTGTGCAAAAGCCCGATATTGAATAAGCCAGGGACAGGGGCCTTGTATTTCGGCAATAGGCTCTCAGGTGCCTGCGGCTTAGCAAAGCTGACACCATGAATCACAACGCCCTTTTCGGGGAGCTCCACGGTCCCACCATGACCGGTGAACACTTCAACATTGGGTGGGAGCTCGAGTTCACGGGTCAAGACGCTCTCCGCGTCGTGGTTGCCTCGGATCATAAAGACCCTGATCCCCGCCTCATTGAGCCGCTCCATCTGGCTTACAAGGAAGGCGGCTGTCTTCATGCTCCGCATATCGCCGTCGTAAAGGTCGCCGGAAATCAGGAGAGCGTCGATCCCTTCATCCAGGCAAGTCTCGACGATGCGCTCGAGCGCCCGACGTGTAGCATTGCCGATAATCTCCGAGAGTTCCTCATCCTTGAGCGCTAAGCTCTTGAGAGGGGCATCAAGATGGAGATCAGCCGTATGAACAAACCGAAACATAATCCCCTAATCCTCATAATTCCCCTCAATACCTTTTCACTATGCGAGTGAAAGCTACCTTCACACAAGCTGTGACTTGAGACAAAGGAGAGGCTGTTCAGATGGCCGGTTCGACAGGCCGCGGCGCAGCTATAGGACGCTTCGGGCGAAGGCAACTTTGGGCTGAAATTGCCCAGCCAGCTTACGACGGCTTTGCCGCCAAAGTGAGCCGAAACAAACCATCGAGCGGCTCAGCGCGCCGTCGTCTTTCTGAAGATTTCTTCTGGATGCGCAGGAAACTCCGCGTATCACAGAACATGGGATTGATAGTGAAGTCACGTCCGACAGCGAGCACTCACGATCTTAGTTCAGCTTGAAATTCGTCGCCCAACTCAGCCATCCACGCGGCAAGAACTCTCCGGAGCTCAGACAAAGCCGGTTGCTGCGCGCTGTCATGTGCAAGATTGGTGGTCTCGAAGGAATCGGCAGCAAGATCATACAGTTCCTCTTCGCCATCGAGATGCCAGATGTACTTTTTGGCGGATGCCTGAACCATCCGCCAGGGAACCGTTCCCATCCAGTCGCCAAGCGGTCGGTGAAGAGCGAACAAGGGCCTTAAATCCTCCTGTTGATCTTCTCCGCGCAACGCACCACCCAGACTTAAACCCCGCCAGTCTTCATGCCTCGGTAGACCGCAAAGGTCTGCCAGCGTCGGTGCGATATCGATCAGACTGGCGGGCGTTTGGCTCCGCACATTTTGGCGCACACCTTCAGGCCAGCGAACAATCAGGGGAACACGGATCGATTCCTCATAGGCGACCATCTTGTGCCAGAGCCCATGGGCCCCGAGGTTTTCGCCATGGTCGGACAGGTAAACTATGATTGTGTTGTCGAGGATGGCTTCGGCTTCGAGTTGCTTAAGGACCCGGCCAAGCTGGTCATCGATGAGCGAGGTGAAGCCCCAATAAACCGCGTAGCTTTTGCGCCACTCCTCAAAAGTGCTTCCATGGTCGAGGAAAAGCTGCCGATAATAGCTCGTCCGGTTGGATGCTGGTTCTCCTGCCTGAGGCCCGAAGTTCAAAGGCTCTTGCACCATCTTTGGGTCGTACATCGAGAAGTACGGCTCCGGGATCATGAAGGGAGGGTGCGGGCCGTTGAAGGAACAGACTTGAAAAAACGGCCTTGATCGGTCGCGGGTCCGTAAATGCTCAATGGCGATATCGGCTATATAGGCATCGTTGGTGGTTTCGGTCGGCATGTTGAGCGGTAAGGCGACCGGCGTCGACATCGATGGCGTCCTAGTGGTCCGCACCCTTGGGTCATTAAAGGTCCAGCCATCGACAAGGCCCTGCTGCTTGCACCAGCCCGAGTAAACAGCCGTGCTGTCGCCTGCATCGCGGTCGGTAAACCGCCCGATATTGTCATGGCCCAGATGCCACTTGCCAGCGTAACTGACCTGGTAGCCGCCAGCACGGAACGTATCGAGAAGCTGGCAGTGGGTGAGCGCGCTCGTGGTGTTGTCCATCATGTCGTTCTCATGCGGAAAACGACCCGTGAACAGCGCTGCACGTGAGGGAAGGCAAAGCGGACAAGGTGTGATGGCCCGCTCGAAGCTCACCCCCTCGGAAGCCAATCGATCCATGTGCGGGGTTTTGCAGGCTGTCTTGCCGAGATAGCCCAATGTATCCGCCCGCTGTTGATCAGACATGACCAGCAGTACGTTGGGCCGCTCAGACATGGCTGGGAACCTCTTCTAGGAACTCGGGAATGTGGCGTCTTGCTGCGCGCGCGATGTGTTCAACTTCGGCCTCTGATGCTCCCTCGTATGGCCAAAGCAGGCGAGGCGAAATCTCCGTCCAGCCGCCGGCGGCAGCCATCGCCTTGTCGCAGGCAAAGCCTGGCAAACCGCGCTTCAAAAGCGGTGCAATAGCATCGTTCATGAAGCAGTGGATACGGCTTTCAAGGTCATGTGCGTCCTCTGTCTTTAGGCTGCACCAGTTGACTGCCGCTGTGGGAGAAAGACAGGCCATGTTGGAGTAGCTCCCATGCGCTCCCTGCATGGTGCCGCTATGGTAGTGATGTCCTGGGATGAAAACGCTGAGGCGCTCAAACACTGGCATCATTTGCCGGTACCAGTCCGCATCTCCGCCGCCGCATTTAACGCCGGCGAGCGCCGGGATCTGATCGCATAGGGCAAGGATCTGTTTGGGGTTCAGCACCGTCTTCGCAAATGGCGGATTGTATAAAACGAGGGGGGTGCCGCCCGCGGCTTCGGCACATCCTGATAGGAAGCGTTCGACAGTGGCCAGGTCTATCGGCGTCCAATCCGGCAAGGTGACCTGAACGCCATCTGGCTCCAACGCGTCCGCATAGCGGACCCGGCTTAGGCTACCCGGCGCCAACGGATGGGAGGCAGCAATCTGGAACGGCAGTCCATGGCACCTTGCCGCCTTCGCGGTAGACTCCGCTACGGCTTTAAAATCCGCATCGCTGAGGGAATGAAACTCCGATACGGTTCCGCCGACATAGATGCCGTCGCAGCCCGATACAGCATACACAGCGATCTGATCATCGATCACCGAAAGGTCGTGTGTTCCGTCCTCCTTGATGGCCAGGAGCACCGTGGCCCAGACCCCGCGAAAGCGTATGGCACCGCCTGCGTCCGCCACCGCTAGCTTGCTTGCGGCGCGTCTTTGCGCGTCAACAGATGCGTGCGCACAGCGTCGGCGGCTGCCGCGGGGTCTCTGCACTCAATCGCTTCAACAATTGCATCGTGCTGCGCAATAACCCGCGCATGAATGCTTTCAAGGCCAGGACCAAGCTCGGGATTGTACAAACCCCATTCGATCAGTGATCCATGTAGAGCCTTAGCGACCGCGTTCTGCTGCACCCCCATCAGGGAATGGTGAAAGGCTTGATCGGCGTCGCGAAAGGCCTTTGCATGGCCCTTTGCAGCGCCGCAGGCCGACAGCGCCGCGCGCATTATGGCGACATCATCGTCATTACGGCTGCGTGCGGCTTCGGAGGCCGCGAAGGTCTCAAGCATGACCCTGAGATCGTAGAAGTCGGACCTATGGGACGCATTGGCCAGCATAGCTTGCACCATGTCGGTGATGGCATCCATCGCGCTCCCTGGTGTTGGAGCCATCACAATGGGGGCAGCCCCCCGCTTGAGACGGACAAAGCCTTTTCTTTCCAGCATCAAGAGCGCTTCTTTCACCGACGGACGTCCAACATTGAACATTTCCATCAGTGTGCGCTCAGACGGCAACTTACTCCCAGCGGCGTACTCTCCTGTTCGAATGGCCTTGAGGATGGCTTCCTCAATCTGCTCGCTCAGTCGAATGCGCCCTAAGGTCGTGTCCATAAGCCCTCCACTCAGCCCGATGCCACCGATTGATTCCGGTGCGCAGATAAGCTGGTGGCCGAAATCAAGTCCATGGCGTCGTCGAGAATGGTGGTCTGCTTACGGGATAAGGGCTCGAAGGGCCTACGACACGGCCCCATGGCAAGACCAAGCTGCCCGAGCATGTGCTTGAGCGCGGGCAGAACGCCCACCGAGACGAGGACATCGATCAAACGGTTGGCATCACTTTGGTGGAGCTGCGCTACTGCCTGATCACCTGCCTTCCATGCGTCAGCCAGCTTGAGTATGCGCGCCGCCTGAAGATTGTAGGTCGATCCGATGCCGCCATCGGCGCCCATTGAGAGGCCGGCCAGCAAGGTTTCGTCAAAGCCGTGCAGCAAGCAGGCCCGTGGTGCCAACCGCCTCAGTTGCTCGAAGGCGTAGAGATCGGAACAGGTATTCTTCACACCTGCCACATTCGGCAACTCGAGCAGCTGGGAGAGTTCTTCCGGTGTCCAGCGAACGCCCGACAGCGCGGGAAAATTGTAGATCAGAAAGGGAAGATCGGTCTGGCCGGCAAGCCAGCGATAATGGGCGACGATCTCGCCCATACCGTACTGATAGTAGAACGGTGGCACGGCGGATATCGCGCCATAATCTGCCGCCGCCGCAATGGATGCAAGCGATGCCGAAACAGCCGGGTTTGGATCGCCGACATGTGCGATCAAGGTTGTCCGCCCATCGCTTGCTTCAGCCACCAACTGAAGCAAACGCGCGCGCTCTTCAATCGTCATCAGGAACGCTTCACCTGTGCTGCCTCCCACATAAAGGCCGTGCAGTCCGGCCTTTAAGTTGTGGTCAACCAGGTCACCCACTGTGCGATCGGCGATCGACGACCCATCGGTGGTGAAGGGTGTCGGAAGCGCCGCGAAATAGCCGCTCAGAATTTGCATAGACTTCCTTCAGGACATTGAATTTGCGTTGCAATTACAAAGTGGCATGACATGTTGACATTATGCTAATATGATATGTAGGCTACGTCAATGTGAATGGCTGTTCGTTTGTCTGGGAGGAAACAATGACAAGAACAACGACGCTGACGGCTCTGGTTGCCCTTTCGTTCGGCTTCGCGGCGGGCGCCGCTTCCGCGCAAGAACTGAAGTTTTCGACCACCGGCAGCGGTAGTGATCCCGACGTGATCGCAATGCAGATGTGGGCCGACTATATCGAGGAGAATTCAGACCTCGAGGTTGAGGTGTTCGACAGCGCATCACTTGTGGAGCAGGGCAGACAGGCTCAAGCCCTCGCTCGCGGAACGGTCGATGCTGCGTACATGTCGCCGGCATGGTTCACCGAGGGCGCCCCGCAGTGGGAGATCTTCGCAACGCCGTACCTTTTGAGCGGGCCAGACCACGTTTGCGCCGTGCGCGGCAGCGACCTGTTCGAACAGATGGTCGCCGAGCTTCGCGAGGCCATGGATATCGTGGTGCTCGACGCGGCCTATCAGGGGACGCGCACGTTGAACTTACGGCAGCGCATGGATGTGATGACCCCGGCCGACCTTGAAGGCGTTTCGCTTCGCGTGGTCCCGTCACCATCGAACATTTTGATGGGTGAAGGCATGGGGGCCCAACCGACCCCAGTTCCGTTCTCCGAATTGTATCTGGCGCTGCAGACCGGCACGGTCGACGCGCAGGAGAATCCACTGACGCTCATCCACTCGCGCCGCTTTTATGAAGTAACCGAGCAGATCGTGACCACCAACCACAAAGCGCTCATCCAGTTTCCAACCTTCTCTGAGCGTTCGTGGGACACTCTGACCGCGGAACAGCAACAGGTCGTCTCGGATGGTGCGGCGGTTGCTATGGCAGCCTACTCGCAAAGCGTGGTCGAACAGGAAGCGTCGCTGCGTGCTCAATTGGAAGCTGAAGGCATCGTCTTCACCGACCCAGATCGGGAATCGTTCCGCTCTGCGGTCCAGCAGGCCTTCCTCGAAAGCGAGTTGGCTGAGGCCTGGGAAGAAGGCATGTTCGAACAGATCGCAAGCCTTGAAATCCCAAGCGAGTGCGAGCTCTAGGCCATACATCGATGCCTTAATTCCGGCACAGGTCCGAATTCCGACCTGCGCCGGTTTTGCGCGGCCATCGTGAATTAGGTTCACTTGTGTGAAGCTTTTCGATCCGTCCCCGAAAGGTTCGCACGCTTTGAAAGGCCTGTGCCTTGCCGATAGAGCCCAATCCCGAGCAATCCGGTCTCCCCCCAACCTCATCGGCGCCAGCGCCCGAAACGCGCACGGCTGCCTTGCTTGATCGCATCCGCGCGCTTGCGGAAGTGTTGTCCGCAGCACTGTTCGCAGCGCTGTTCCTGACCTTTGTTGCACAGGTCTTCTGGCGCTACGTCTTGGACGATCCATTGGTGTGGACGCTTGAGGTGGCGGGCCTGCTGTTTGTCGTCGTGAGCTTGTTCACCGCGGCAACGCAAATGCCCATTCGCGAGCACGTTGCGCTCGACCTGGTCGTTGAAGCGTTCCCCAAGCCGGTCACCAAGCTCATGCGATCTGTTTCGCTGCTCGTCTTTGCAGTCGTGATGCTTCTGTCGGTTCCAGACACCCTTGCAGTTCTGGAGTGGATGTTCGGAGAGCGCACGTTTGCTTTGCGTCTCAACCTGGGTTGGCTGTTCGTTTTGATGATCGGCTTCGTCATCATCTATGCGGCGCGCGCGCTTATTGAGACCATCGCGCTTTGGCGCGGCGAAAAATCGACGAGCGAACGGTGATCTTCGATCCATTACACTGGGCCGCACTGTTCTTTGCGGTCCAGATTCTGCTGGGTCTCCCCATCGGCATGGTGCTCATCTCGACCGTCGTTGTCTGGGCGTTGGCGTCGGGTGCCGATGCCAGTCTGATGGCCGAGCGGGTTATTTTCGCATCCGTTGAGAACATCATTGTCATTGCGATCCCGCTTTTTATCTTCACCGCCAAAGTGATGGACCACGGGGGGATTTCGAAGCGATTGCTCGATTTCTGCCTGGCGCTGGTCGGTCACCGGCCCGGCGGCCTTGCACAAGTCAACATCGTCTCATCGATCATCTTTTCAGGCATGAGCGGCGACGCGACGTCTGACGCATCGGGCATCGGCCAGGTGCTCATCAAGATGATGCGCGAGGAGAACCGGTACCCACCGGCCTACGCCGCCGCTGTCACCGTTGCATCCTCCTCAATTGGCCCGATCATTCCGCCATCTATCCCCATGCTGGTCTATGCCTTCTTCGCGGAGGTCTCCATCGGCGCGCTGTTTCTGGCGGGAATTCTGCCCGGCCTACTAATGGGCGGTGCTATGATGGCGCTTGTTGCCGTGCAGGCGCGCCGACGTGGGTTCCCGGTCGAGAAACGGCTTGCCGGGGGCCTAATGCTGTCTGCAACGATTTCTGCGATCGGGCCGCTTTTGATGCCCGTGATCCTGCTCGGCGGGATCTATTCGGGTGTCTTCACGCCGACGGAAGCCGCAGCCGTGGCGGGCAGCTACGCGGTGCTTCTATCGGTTTTTCTTTACCGTCAGTCATCATGGGGTGCGCTCTACAATGCGCTTGTCGAAAGCGCGCGCCAGTCCGGCATGGTGTTTTTGCTCATCGGGGGTGGGTTCGCGCTCAACTACGTTTTCACGGTCGAACGCATCACCGATCAGATCACCAGCTTTATCCTGGCGCTGGAGATCACGCAGCTGCAGCTCCTGTTTGTGGTGCACGCTGCTTTCATTGCCATGGGCATGTTCCTCACGAAGGCCCCGATGATGTACGTCGTCGTCCCGGCTCTATTACCCGGGCTTGCCGCGGCGGGCGTCGATCTGGTGCATTTCGGTGTGATTATCGTCCTCAACATGATGGTCTCGATGATCACGCCGCCCATGGGTCTGATGGTATTCATCGTCGGGGGACTGGCGAAGATTCCCATCGGTCCAATCTTCCGCGAGAGCGTCCCGTTCATGATCACGCTTTATGGCGTGATGTTCCTCATCACCGTTTTTCCGCAGCTGGTTCTTTGGCTGCCGAACCTTGCGAGATAGATTGATGAGCTTTCGCAATATTCTTCTCATCGGCGTCGATCAAATGCGATCCGACGTGGCTGGACCGGGCAAGACAGTGCCCGCGCAAACCCCCGCGCTCGATGCGCTTTACGCAGACAGTGCCAGCTTCACACGCGCTTACTCGACCTGCCCGCTGTGCTCGCCTGCTCGCGCGTCGATGTTCACAGGCGACTACGCTTTCCGGCACGGCATGGGCACAAACTGCGATATGTACCACAGCCTCGCGACGGAGCTGCATGACCCCTCCCGGCTGCTCCACCATGTTTTTCGTGAGGCGGGATACAGAACCGGCTTCATCGGCAAATGGCATGTTGGCACCAAAAAGGGGCCTGGTGCGTTCGGCTTTGAGGGGATGGACCTTGCCGGCTATGGCAGCGTTACCCAAACGCCTGAGTTTCAGGCTTACCTTGCGAGCGCCGGGCTGAAATATTCCGTTCGACCCACGGTTTTCCTCAACCCTGATCAGCAGACTATGCTGGCGGGTGATTGGCTCGGCTCAGTCGCCTCAACGCCCTCCTATTACCTGACCGAGCGCACCATCGCCCTTCTATCGGACTACGCCGAGCGCGATGAGCCGTTCTTCGCGACGGTTCAGTACTGGGACCCGCACCAACCCCATCTCGTTGCCCATGAGTATCGCGGAGTGACTGATCGGTCGGCAATCGAAGCGTGGCCTAACTTTGCAGACGATCTGATGGCCAAGCCACGGCGGGTGTCGCGCGAACGCGACGATTTCTACCGCCTGCATCCGCGGACGGAAGCGGAGTTGATCGCCTATATCGGCCATTACTGCGATCATATGGCCATGCTTGATGCACAGATCGGCAGGTTGCTCGATTGGCTCGACACCAGCGGATTGGCGGACGGCACGCTCGTCGTTTTCACCTCCGATCATGGCGACATGACCGGCGCCCATGGCGGCCTGATCGACAAGGGCTTGCTCTATGAGGAGGCGATCAAGATTCCGCTTCTCTTGCGGCACAGGAGCATAGCAAGCGGGCCACGCTCGCAGCTTGTATCGAACATGGACATCCTGCCGACTGCACTTGATCTGTTGGGCATGAAATGCCCCGATCGACACGGCGTCAGCGTGAAGCCGAGCCTTGAGCAACCCGAGTCAGAAGGCCGGCAGGCTTTGCTCGTCGAGTACCATGGCCTGCGCTTTCTGTATTCCCAGCGGGCGATGATCTTCGAAGGGGGCGAGAAATTCATCTTCACGCCCGGCGATGATGACGAACTGTACGATCTGAACGCCGATCCGGCCGAATTGCACAATCTGGCAGATGACCCTGCCGCGGCAGAAACCCTTCAAGCATGCCGCCTCGCCATGATTGCCGAAACCGCCCGTCTTGATGATCCGCTGCGCGACTGCGTCGCCAAGTTTAATGGACAATGGCGAACAGGGTCAGGGCAGTTCGATGCCACCGCGGCGTTTGACAAGGAGAGCGCTCATGAACGCGGCACGCGACCCGGCAAGCCCGGAGAAGACTAAAGCCACGTTCGATGCCGACGGCTTTGCTGCGTTCCATCCTCTGCTCGATGGTGAGCAGATGGTCGAGGTGAACAAGCAGCTCGATCGTTTCTTATCCGCGGTCGTTCCCGCTATGCCCGCTGACCGGGTGTATCGCGAAGACCCTGAGGACCCCTCGAGCATCAAGCAGCTGCAAAAGATGTTCGAGTATGATCCATGGGCGGAGGAACTGATCGAGCAAAGCCAGATCAGGGAGGTTGCCGAAACCGTGCTTGGCGAGCCGGTTCGGGCCGTGAACATGCAGTATTTCAACAAGCCCCCTGGCATCGGAAAGCCGACCCCACCGCATCAGGACGGCTACTTCTTCCATCTCAACCCGTGCCGTGCCGTCACTGGCTGGCTGGCGCTCGAGCCGGTTTATGAGGAAAATGGCTGCGTTCACTACGTGCGCGGGTCGCACCGGCAGGAGGGTTTTCGCCCGCATGCTCCAAGCGGCGTTCTGGGGTTCTCGCAGGCGATTACTGACTTCGGAACGCAAGCCGATCACGCTGATACTGTCGCGATGCCAGGTGGCCCCGGAACGTTCCTCATCCATGATGCGAAGACCGTTCATTGGGCAGGCGCGAATACATCTTCAACGCGGTCACGTCGGGCGCTTGGTTTCATCTACTATGCCAAGAGCGCGGTTTTCGACGAGGAGGCACACGCCGCTTATCAAAAACTGTTGAAGGACCAATTGGCCGCGGAAGGAAGGATTTGAGGTGCAAAGGCTATTGAACCCGCCAGACGGTCGGGGCGGGCAGTCTTTGACGAGCGCTTCGATGGGAGTTATGTCGGCTTCGCCGCCACCAGCGGACCAGCTTGGCATTACGGTGTGCGGCGTTCGCTTAATCTTCCCTGCAGTATACCGCCTGTACTCGGCGATAGTGGACACTGTGCGGTGCGGGGGCTTACGACAGGTAAAGCAAGCCAATTGAAATAGGAATTTTGCCCGAGTTGGAGGCCCAAGTGGCGTTGTCGCTTAAATAGCTATAACCAGCACCTTCCTGATGACCAGCTTGTGCTCAAGCGTTACTGGTAAGCAACCACATCGGCCTTGTTCCCGACAATCAGGAGCGGCCACAAAGACCGCGTCACGCCAGGGTCAGTAGACGGTCAAGAGCCGCCGAGCCATCTCCTCAAAGTCGAGGTCTTGGGCATGCCGGGCGTCGTTGCGACGGCATGAGATGTAGGCTGCGGTCAGGTCTGGACCAAGCCATCCTTCAACCTTTATGAGCACCTCATCGGTCAACAGCTCGTCCATTGCTGTCGGCAAGTGGGACAAGCCCATAGCCCGAAGTTCTTGCTCGGCGATGGTGGCCGGATCCCGATCAACGCTGGTGGGTGATAAAAGCCCCCTTTCGATGCCATCGAGCCCGGCACGGATGAGCGCCGAAAGCATTAGGTAAACGTTCGCGGTGGCATCACTGGTCCGAAACTCCATTGAGGCACCAGGGTATGTTCCATCGCCGCCTTGCTGTCGGGGCACGACACGAACCATCGCTTCACGGTTGCGCAAACCGGCACAAATGTAAGTTCCAACCCAGTGTTGGGGCTTATAGCGCTCATAGGAGTTGGGCGACGTGACAGATAAGAAGGTGAGCGCATTGGCTGCTTTAAGCAGGCCAGATAGGAACGCACCAGCGTGTCCCTCGACCCACTCGTTTTGGACCGTCACGTTGTCATCGCCTCGCCACAGTGAAAAGTGCACATGAACGCCGTTGCCGACCTGATCCATGGCTGGCTTCGGCAGGAAGCTCGCTTGAAGACCCAAGTCTCCAGCGACGTTTCGAATGGCCTCCAAGGTCAGGACGGTGCGGTCGGCGGCCTCCAGCGGCCCTGCGGGTTGCCCAGCGATCTCATACTGGCCCGGACCATATTCGGCGACAAATTGGTCCAAGGTGAACCCCGCGCCTCCGAGGACGCTGAGCACGCGCTCGGCCAGCGGCGCCCCCAGCCTGCCGGCAGACGGCGAGAACGCTATATGGTCGGAGTTGTCGAGCCCCCGAACAGTGAACTCATGCTCAAAGGCAAGCTTGAGTGTGAGGCCTGTTTTCGCCTCGAGATCCGCCACCGCAGACTTCAGGGCGGTTCGGGGGCAGCATGTCCAGGGTGAGCCATCGCTCTGTGCAAACTCGCACAAGGTGATGTCGTAAGCGGGTTTGTTACCGTCAGTGAGCGTGATGGTGGCGTCAGGGATCGGCATGAGCCGGATCTCGCCAACGGGTCCAAATGGATTATCTGGCGGCAACGTGTTGAGCGCGCCGATCGTGATGTTCGCTGGGACCCACGGCAATCCGCCTTCGAGCGCGGCTTGGCGGCGCGCCGACGGAACGGATCGCCCGCGGACAATGCCATTAAGTTCTTGGTTTCCAATGAAACAGAAGTGCTCGGCCATCATGTCACCATGTCGTGAGTCAGTCTCGCGTCAACATCAGTCAACGCTGCACGCAAAACGCGCGCCAAACGGTTTGCCCACACCCGACATCCCGCCTCATCAACCAAGAGGTCCTGGCGCACCTCAAGCTCGACGGACACGATGCCGCGCGCCTCGCCATGAACAGGAATGGCGTAGTCCAGCTCATCGGAAACCCGATAGGGCTGGTTTTCTCCCACGATCAGATCAGGTTCGGTCCTTAGATGCTTGATCAGAGGATCAGCCAAGCGGAAATCACGGTTCCATAAAACACCGACATGCCACGGTCGAGGCTCCGGAAAATCGCCATGGCGGGGCGTGAAACTGTGCAATGCGACGAGAACCGTCGGTTGCCCTACCTCGTCTCGACGACGCAAGACATCGATAAACCGCGCGTGGTAGACGTCGAATATCTCGCGCACGCGGACCGCTCGCTCGGCCTCGCTCAGGTTTAGGTTGCCTGGAACCCGTATACCGTCACTGACGGCTGGAACTGCGTCGGCTTGATGCGGCGGCCTGTTGCAGTCGATGACAAGGCGCGAATAGGGTTGGAACAGGAAGGCTGCGTCCAACAAGTCGGCCAGGATGCGCCCCATGGGCTTAACGCCCACGTCGATCCCAATATGGCGTGTCAGCTCTTCCGGTGGCAGCCCCAGCGCATTGAGTGCCTTTGGGACCAGATTGTCCGCGTGGTCACCGGTGAGCAAAAACGGGCTCTGACCATCTTCATTATAGATTGAGAACGGCTCGGGCTCGTCCGCCTGAAGGAGCGTTACCACCGAAAATCCTCGCCTTGTGCCCACACGTTAGGCAATTGCCTTATGAATATTCATTTTTATATTCATCAAAATTAGGACATAAAGAAAATGCATTGACAAGGTTAAAAAATAGCGATTGCCTTGCGTTGACTTACGCGAGGTCCAATGCAGCTGACAGTTCAATCCCCGTTCAAACCTCTCGCAGAAGCAGCGCTTTTGGCGGCTGTTGTGGTCGGCGGCATTGGCCTGTTGGCCATGCTTCCGGGCCTGCCCGGGGTTCGGATCGCGACATTCTTCGCCGTCAACGTCTGTGCCGTTCTTGCGTTTCAGGTCTTCAGCGGAAACTCAGGGGTCGTCTCGTTCGGCCATACCGCCTTTATGGGTGTGGCGGCGTATGTGTCGGCTTGGATCACGATGCCGTCGACCATGCTCAATCTCAATCTGCCCAACTTGCCGGCCATTCTGGGCGGCTATGAGTTGGCGCTCCCCGGGGCTTTGGTAGTTGTCGCAATCGTAGGCGGCCTCTTGGCCCTGATTTCCGGGCTTGGGATCTCACGGCTAAACGGCGCGTCGGGGGCGATCGCAACACTGGGCTTTGTGATCATTATCTATTCAACCCTCGCCGCTGCCGTCGAATTCACGCGGGGCAACCAGGCCTTCTTTGGCATTCCCCGATACACCGACGTGTATGTCGCAACCGGTGCGGCCTGCTTGTTCATTGTTGCGGCCAGGCTGTTCCGCGAGAGCCGGTATGGGTTGGCGTTGCGCGCCATCCGGGATGACGAGGTTGCCGCATCCGCGCTGGGGGTTTGGCCCTATAAGGCGCGGCTGATTGCCTGGGTGGCCTCGGGGATTATGGCCAGCCTCGCGGGTGCGCTTTACGGCCACATGCTCGGCGCGTTCAGCCCACGCGACTTTTATCTCGCGACGACATTCGGTTTTGTTGCCATGCTCATTTTGGGCGGCATGGGTACGGTTACTGGGGCCGTTGGCGGCGTCGTGCTCGTGATGGGCATTCGAGAGGTCCTTCAGCGTTTCGAAGGCGGCGCCGTCATTGCAGGGTACGAACTGCCTGATCTGTTCGGCCTCCAAGTGCTCGGCGTTAGTTTCGCGATGCTCGCCGTGTTGAAATACCGCCGCGACGGGCTGATGGGGCGCTATGAGCTCGCAGAACGCTGGACGTGGCCCAAGCGGGTCGAGGTCGATCCGACGCCGGCCCGAACGGTCGATCAAAGCGAAGCGCCAGACCTGCGAATTGAGAAGGTTGGAAAGACGTTCTCGGGGTTGGTCGCGCTCGATGATGTCTCTTTCAAGGTACCGGTGGGCTCGGTCACAGGGCTCATCGGGCCCAATGGCGCCGGCAAGTCTACCCTCGTCAACGCCATAGGCGGCGCGTCCGCCGCAACATCTGGTGGCGTGTGGCTTAGCGATGCGCAGATCGATAGCGCGCCTCCCTATCGCGTCTCCGGGCTGGGTGTCGGTCGAACGTTTCAGAACATCCGCTTGTTCTCAAACCTAACCGTCGAAGAGAACGTCATTGTTGCCGGTCTCGCGCGCGGCTTGCCAATGCGGCGTGCGCGCGAGGTCGCCGCTCGTGAACTGTCGTTGATGGGCATCTTCGAGGAGGCCACCCGGCGTTCGGGCGATCTGTCGTATGGCGCCCGCCGCCGCTTAGAGATCGCTCGAGCGCTCGCTCAGTCGCCATCGTTTTTGCTGCTTGATGAACCGGCGGCCGGCATGAATCCGGCCGAGACCGCCGATTTGGGCGCGCGCCTGCGCGACATCGCTTCGACCCGCGGCATCGGTCTTCTTCTCATCGATCACGACCTCACCTTTGTGATGGAGCTTTGCCACCGCGTGGTCGTTTTGAACCGTGGGATCCTCATCGCCGATGGGACCCCGGAGGAGGTCCAAAAGGACCCTGCCGTCATCGGGTCTTATCTCGGGACGCGCGCCACCCAGGCCGGGCTTCATGCAGCCCAGTCTTCCAACGTTGCTTGAAAACAGAAGGGGAAGTCATGAAGCAC
The DNA here is from genome assembly GCA_039024915.1 of Pseudomonadota bacterium. Classification (NCBI taxonomy): domain Bacteria; kingdom Pseudomonadati; phylum Pseudomonadota; species Pseudomonadota bacterium. Next base: position 12,084 of record JBCCPK010000012.1, on the reverse strand, counting down.
TATCTTGGAACAACAGCCATTGCGGCTGTTCTGGCAGCGAGCATGCCATTCGCTGCCTTAGCCGATGATGAGTATGTCATTGGGGTCGCGGTCGCCAACTCCGGTGGTCTCGCGCCGTTCAGCCAGCCTTCGTTCGATGGGTTTAGCTACTGCGTCGACCAGAAGAACGCGGAAGGCGGCATTGCCGGTCAGTATCCGATCCGGCTCGAAGTCCGCGACACCCGGTCTGACATCGCCGAGGCCGTGAAGTTTGCTCAAGAGTTTGTCGATCTTAGCGTGAACTTCATTGTGGCACCTCCGGATGGCGATCCGACGATGGCGATGGGTCAAATCACGAGCCCGGCCCAAATCCCAACTATGACGTTCGCTGGCACGGCACCAATCCTGACATCGGCCGGTGACTATGTCTTTGGCAGCTACCCCGCCGATAACCAGCAGGCCGCTGTGCTCGGTGCCTACGCTGCGGAGCTAGGTTACAAATCCACTTGGATTCTCACCTCGCCGGACGCCGCCTACACGCAGTTCGGACCGCGGTACTTCGCTGCCGCGTTCGAAGCCAATGGTGGAACTTTGCTTGGGGAGGGATCGTTTAGCATGGGCCAGCCGGACTTCTCGGCGATCGTGACAACCATCCAAAACCTCGATCCTCAACCCGATGTCATCATGACATCCGCATGGGAGCCCGACTTCCCCGCCTTCATTCGCGCGCTGCGCGGTGCGGGCGTGGACATCCCAGTTATGGGTGCCGACGTGCTTGATACGCCGACCGTGCGCGGCCTTGGCGATGTCGTCGAAGGCATTGTGCACACATCAGGCGGGTACGCAGCTGATGGGAGCGACCATGCCGAGTTCAACGCAGCGTTTGAAGCAGCGACGGGGACCGTGGCTGACACCAACTACGTGGTGAACGGCTGCGATATCCTCGGCATGATCGATGCGGCAGTGCAGGCCGCCGGCTCAACCGATTCAGCCGAAGTCGGGGTGGCTTTGGCCAACCTCAGCGAGACGCCTGGCATCATGTCGAGCTTCACGTTTGAAGGCACCAATCGGATGCCCATGCGTGAAGTTGTTCTGGCGCGCATTGAGGGTGGAGAGAAGGTTTTCATCCGCCGTCAGCTGGCCGATCCTGAGACGATGCCAGCGCCCTAAGTCGATGTTGGATGTCACCGCCCTCCAGGTGCGCTACGGCGCGATCGAGGCCGTTCGCGGCCTCGATCTCAGCGTCGGCAAAGGCGAGATTGTCGCGCTTTTGGGCGCGAACGGGGCTGGCAAGTCGTCGACCCTTGCGGCGATTTCTGGCCTCGCGGTCTGGGGCGGTGACATTCAATTCGAAGACCAAAGCCTGAAAGGAAAGTCTCCTGAGGCCATCACCCGGGCCGGTATCGGCCTCGTACCTGAGGGCCGAAGGATTTTCGCCGGCTTGACGGTATCGGAGAACCTCCTTCTTGGCGGGGCCGTCCATGCGCCGCCAGTTGAATTGCGCCGCCGGGCAGCGCGGATGCAGGAGCGCTTTCCCATCCTCGCTGAACGCCGCAATCAAAAGGCCGGTCTGATGTCGGGCGGCGAACAGCAGATGCTGGCGATTGCGCGCGCGCTCATGGCGGAGCCAAAACTGCTTCTAATGGACGAGCCATCACTCGGGCTCGCGCCGCAAATTGTTGAAGCGGTCTTCGTTCTTATTGGCTCTTTGCGGGACGAAGGGATCACTATCCTGCTTGTCGAGCAAAACGTGCCCATGTCGCTTGATATTGCCGACCATGCGTTGGTGCTTGCCCAAGGGCGTGCATCGGTGCGGGGGACGACCGAGGAAGTAGCAAACTCCGGCGCCGTACAGGGCGCTTACTTGGGTCAGTAGGAGACGTCGACGCGATGGAGCTCTTTGTTCAACAGACCATCAACGCTCTGAGCCTTGGGGGCATTTATGCGCTTCTTGCACTCGGGCTCGCGGTCGTCTTCTCAATCGTCAGGTTGATCAACTTCGCCCATGGCGAGGTGATGACGGTCACCGGATACGGCATATGGTTCATCTTGCTCAGCGGCTTCCCAGTCGGCCTTGCGATTGCGTTTGGTGTGGTTGCCGCCATCGCCGCATCCATGTCGATGGAACGGGTCGCCTTCCGCCAGATGCGGGGCGCAGATGTGACGACCCTTCTGATAACTTCTTTTGCCGTCAGTCAGATCATCCAAGTCCTGTTTCAAACTGGCATCTCAGCGCGCCCGGTGGCCGTTATCCTGCCTGATTGGTTGACGGACAGCATCATGATCGGATCGGTCCGCGTTGGCATGGTCTCGGTCCTGTCGATAGCAGTTGTGATCATTTCCCTAATCGCCTTGAGACTGGTGCTAACCCACTCCGTCACGGGCATCGCGATGCGCGCGGCGGCCGAGGATTTCGCCGTTGTGCGGCTCATGGGTATTTCGGCCAACCGGATTATCGCGACCGCTTTTGCAATATCGGGCGCCTTGGCTGGGATAGCAGCCGTGTTGTGGGTGGCAACACGGGGATCAGTTGATCCATTGATGGGGGCTATCCCCGTGCTCAAAGCATTTATCGCAACGGTTGTCGGCGGGCTTGGCTCGCTCGGCGGTGCCGTTATTGGCGGCTTTGTGCTGGGTATTGTGGAGGTCTATCTTCAGGCATTTTTGCCCGAGACCCTGTTGCCCTATCGCGACGCGATAGCGCTTTCGATCATTGTTGGGATATTGGTTTTGCGGCCGGATGGACTTCTGCCCGGCGTCAGCACCAATCGAAGCTGACAGACCATTTGGTCACTGTCAGCGAAGGAATATGCCCCTTGATCGTTCGAAGTCTCATCGATGCAAAATTCAATCAGCTGTCCGCCAGCGAGCGGCGGATCGCGAAAGTCATTACGGAGCGTTATCCAATCTCAGCCCTTGGCGGTATCGAGGACATTGCAAAGCGCGCTGAGGTGAGCGCACCCACGGTGACCCGGTTTGCAAAGCGGCTTGGCTTTGAACGTTTCAACGATTTCCAACGCGCCATTCGCAGCGAGGTTCAGGACAATGAATCGTCGCCGCTGGCGCTGTTTGACCGGTATCACAAACGCGGCACCGATGGCGGCATCCTCGCCGACCTTGCAACGTCTATTGCGCGCCTTGAGGACGATCCCGCTGCGACCGCGATCAAACAAGCCGTTGAAACAATCGCCGCTAGCCGCGGGCGTATCTATTGCCTGGGTGGACGGTGGAGCTCGGTGGCCGCACAATATCTCGCCTTTCAGCTCGCGACGATGCGCGGCGAAGTCCACGTCCTGAGCCCTCAGGCATCTGGCCTTTGGGTCGACAGGCTGTGCGATATCAAGCGCAGCGATGTTTTGGTGCTGTACGATTTCCGGCGCTACCAGGAAGAGATGTTTGCGGTCGCGGAGATCGTTCGCGGGCGCGGGGCAAAGATGGTCCTGATCACCGATGTGGACCTTTCGCCCGTTTGCGAGCTCGCAGAAGTTACCTTGCCGGTGGCGGTGGCGACAACCTCTCCACTCGACACATTGGCGCCGGCAATCGCGGCAACCGACGCGATCCTCGCGTCACTGGTTGATATCTACAAAGACCGCTCTTCTGCCCGCATGAAGCTGCTCGAAGAGGTCCGCAACAAGACCGGCGCGGGCGCCAACTTGGACGCGCTGCGTTGGCAAAAATGACCCGAACTCAAACAGAAACGATCCGATGAGGACATGCGATGCCGACGCCAGTTCCCGCCATTGATGCCGCACACGGTGCTTACCGCGAGCGCGCGGTTGAGCTGGCCAAAACAGCCTTGCTCTCGGTTGATATGCAAAACGCAGAGTGGACGGCGGACCGGCAACGTTTAGCTTCTGACCCAATATCGCACGAAGCCAGAGAGAAGTACTTCCTGAACCGTGTTGGCGATGTGCTCATCCCAAACCAACAGCGCTTGCAAGCAGCCGCCCGCGCGGCGGGCGTTGAGGTGATTTACACCACCATCGAAGCCTACACGCTCGATGGTCGGGACCGGAGTTTGGACCATAAGATTTCGGACCTGTTTTTCCCGAAAGGTTCATGGGAGGCGAAGGTTATCGACGCTGTCGGACCGGAGCCGAACGACATCGTCATCCCGAAGACAGCGAGCGGCATCTTCAATTCGACCAACATCGAATATGTGCTGCGCAATCTCGGGATCGAATATCTGATCATCTACGGCGTCTGCACTGATCAGTGCGTGGAAGGCGCCATTCGAGACGCAGCCGATCGCGGCTTCTTAGTGACCCAGGTCGAAGATTGTTGTGCGGCCAACGAAGAGCGGCGGCACGACGTCTCGATCGATCAGATGAAGGGCCATTACTGCCGGACCCGTTCAACCGACGAGATGATCGCTGAGATCGAAATGCTCGCGTCTGCCCGGCAAACCGGTTGAACTGTGGTCCAGGCCCTATCACTTGCCGATATATTGGCAGCCCGTCGAACCATCGCTGGCGTTGCCGATGCGACCCCTCAATTCGTGTCGCCCTACCTCAGCAAACATGCTGGATACCCGTTCTGGCTGAAGCTTGAAAACATGCAGCCGATAGGCGCATTCAAGCTCCGCGGTGCCGTAAATGCAGTCGCGCAGGTTCCAGCCTACACCGAAGGTGTGACCTGCTGCTCCACCGGCAATCATGGCCGCGGCGTTGCGTTTGCGGCGCAACGAGCTGGTATCGAAGCGATTATCTGCATGTCAAACTTGGTGCCCGAGACGAAGCGCCAAGGAATCCGTGCTTTGGGGGCGACGGTGCGTATTGTCGGTCAGAGCCAAGATGATGCCCAACGCGAGAGCGAACGGCTTGCCCGAGATGAGCGCTTGGTGGAGATCTCACCCTTCGACAACCCCTTTGTGATCGCGGGCCAGGGCACGATTGGCGTTGAGATGCTTGAGGCGGCGCCCGATCTTTCTTGTCTGCTAATGCCTCTATCTGGCGGAGGCTTAGCAGCAGGCGTCGGACTCGCGGCAAAGGCCATCAATCCCCGCATTGAGCTCATCGGCTTGTCGATGGATCGGGGCGCCGCCATGCACGCATCTCTTCAAGCCGGGCATCCCGTGGAAGTGACCGAGCACGTGTCGCTCGCCGATAGTCTTGGCGGCGGTATCGGCCTCAACAATCAGCTGTCTTTCCCGATGTGCCGCGATCTGCTCGACGACGTGATTTTGGTCACGGAGGAGGAGATCCAGCACGCCATGCAGGTTCTCTATTTTGAAGAACGGCTGGTGGCGGAGGGTGCATGTGTTGTCGGTATTGCTGCCTTGCTGGCCGGAAAACTGCCGACGCTCCATGGGCCCGTCGGTACCATCATTACCGGCAGGAACGTCGACATGGCGCAGTTTACGCAAGTGGTGACCGGCGAAAATGTCGTTCTTGGCAACATGACGCTCCGAGGACGTCGCTATGCCGCGTGACATTCAGATCGTCACGGAGCAGCAACTGCGCGAGGTCATCGGCCTCGATGCGGTTTTGGTTGATGTCGTCGAGCGCACGTTCGTAGCTTTGTCGGGAGGCAAGGTGATCATGCCGCCGGTCTTGTCCATGGACTTGGCTCAGATCCATGGCGAGGTCGACGTCAAGACGGCCTACATCCCAGGCTTTGAGGGGTTCGCGATCAAGGTAAGCCCGGGTTTCTTCAACAATCCCCAACTGGGCTTGCCCAGCCTCAATGGCCTGATGGTGCTGTTTGCAGCGCGGACGGGCCTCGTTGAAGCAGTCTATCTCGACAATGGCTATCTAACCGACCTGCGCACCGCCGCCGCGGGCGCTGTGGCAGCCCGCCACCTCGCGCCGTCATCGGTCGAGACGGCCGGCGTGCTCGGGACCGGGGTCCAAGCGCGTTTGCAGATGCAGGCGGCGCATCTGGTGCGCCCCTTCAAGAGTGGTCTCGTCTGGGGCCGTGATGCCAGTAAAGCGAAAGCGTGCGCAGACGACTTGAGCGAAGCTTTAGGGGCGCCGTTCTCGGCAGCAGCGTCGGTGGAGGATGTCGTGAGCGCGTCTCAGCTCGTCGTGACGACAACCCCATCACGCGAACCGTTGCTCACCGCGGAGATGCTCCATCCGGGCCTTCATATCACGGCCATGGGATCCGATCAGGCGGGCAAGAATGAGATCGCGCCACCTGTGTTGGCGGCCGTCGACGCCTATGTCTGCGATGCGCCAGCCCAATGCGCGGCACTTGGCGAGTTACGCGCGGCGCTTGCCTCGGGTGATTGGAAGGGTGGCGAACCGCTGGAACTGGGCGCGCTTGCGTCTGGTGCGACAACCGGCCGTTCAAGTGATGAGGCAATCACCATCTGCGATCTGACCGGCACCGGCGCGCAAGACACGGCCATCGCCTGCCATGTCCGGGCGCTGTTTCCCGATGAAGGTCACGTGATCGCTGTCTAAACCGGTACCGAGTAAGACGCTTTCACGCGGTCCATGACGACCATTGTCTTGAAGCCCTTGATGTGTGGGCTTCCATAAAACACGCGGCGGCTAAACGCCTCAAAATCTTCCATGTCGCGCGCTGTTACGATCATCAAAAAATCCGCCTCTCCGGTCAGATAGTAGCCCGACATAATTTCTGGCGTTTCCCGCACGAGGCGTTTGAAAGCATCGACGATATCGACCCGCTCGCGCTCTAACGTGAGCGTGACGACCAAAGTAAGGGGCCGCCCGACGGCCCTTGGTGAGACGATGGAAACGTCGCTCTCGATAACGCCTGCGGCGCGTAGTTTTTTCAATCGCCTCTGGCAGGCCGTTGGCGACAACCCAGTGGCTTCGGCAAGTGCGTCCCCGGTCAATCGGTTGTCTTGTTGCATCATGCGCAGCAGTCGGCGGTCGAAATCGTCAAGCTCAAGCATGAATTCAGCGCTCATGTATCATTTTTGCAGAAAATCTGCGCCAATAAGACTGATTTGAAGCCCATCGGCGTACAGCCTTTGTATCGTTGGTTTTTCCAGATGGCAAAACGGGCGATCAATGTCTGCCGCATCACTCGCTGCATTGATGGACGTGACCGATCCCGAGAGCGGAGACGTGGTTGGTTCCGTGCCAGCCCTTGAGGCCGGCGATGCCGTTGCGGCGCTCGACCGCTCAAGCGCAGTTCGAGACAGGATGGCAACGCTTCCGACGCATGCCCGCATGGCGGCGCTTCACGCTACCGCTTTGAAGCTCGAGACAGAGGCAGAAACTGTCGTGACGCTCATCGCGAGCGAGGGCGTCAAAACGGTCACCGAAGCGCGCAGCGAGGTGAAGCGCGCAGCCGAAACGCTGCGGCTGTCGGCTGAAGCTGCTCGAAGCCTGCAGGGCGAAATAATCCGCTTTGACCAATACCCGACAGGCACTGGCCGGTCCGGATGGGCAGAGCCTACGCCGGTTGGTGTCGTGCTCAGCATCACGCCCTTCAACGACCCGCTAAACCTTGTGGCGCACAAGCTTGGTCCCGCGGTCGCTGCAGGATGCCCCATCATCCTAAAGCCCCATGAAGCCACGCCGTTGTCCGCCCTTTGGTTGCCTGAAGCGCTTTGCCAGCACCTGCCGGAGGGCGCCATTGAGGTGCTGACGGGCTACGGCGCGGACCTGGTCCCGCCCTTACTCGCCGATGATCGCGTGCGCCTTGTGTCGTTCACCGGCGGCCTTGAGACGGGCCGCAAGATCGCCCAGGCTGCAGGCCTCACCCGGCTGGTGATGGAACTGGGGTCCAACTGCGCGACGATCGTGATGGATGATGCGGACCTCGATCTGGCGATCGAGGCCTGCCTGTCAGGCGCGATTGCCGCTGCGGGTCAAAACTGCTTGCACGTCCAGAGGATCATTGTTCACCACGGCATCTACCCAGTCTTTCGCGATCGCCTGGCTGATGCGATCAAGGCCGTTGTGACCGGGTCGAAGAAAGACCCGAAGACGCAAATGGGCTGCATGATAGATGAAGACGCGGCCATACGCGTGGAATCGATGGGAAAGAGCGCGGTTGCAGCTGGGGCCACTTTACTTGCCGGCGGCCATCGTGAAGGTGTCGTCTGCGCGCCCACGTTTCTCGATAACGTGCACCCCAACGATCCAATCCTGCGCGATGAGGTGTTCGGCCCGATCACCGCGCTGCTTGTCGCGGACAGCATCGATGATGCCATCGCCCAGGCCAACGCGACCCCTTTCGGCCTTCAAGCGGCGATTTTTACCCAGCGGCTTGACCATGCGCACCAGGCCGTTCGCGGCTTGGACGTGGGTGCGGTTATCGTCAACGACAGCACTGACTATCGGCTCGACGCCATGCCATTTGGCGGCACAGGATCCTCAGGGATCGGGCGCGAAGGTGTTGCCGCCGCTGTTGCCGCCATGAGCGAACCCAAAGTGTCCTGCTTTCGCTGGCCGTCTTCATTCTTAGGAGCGCATTGATGAGCCTTGAGACCTTCCCCAACGACGTTCTCGATCGATGGGATCGAGACAATTTCATGCATCCCTCGACCCACCTCGCTCAACATGCGCGCGGCGATAGCTCAAGCCGGATTATGTCCGGTGGTGAGGGAGTTTACATCCACGATCGTGATGGCAACCGTCTGCTTGACGCGTTTGCCGGCTTGTACTGCGTCAATGTTGGTTATGGTCGCCAAGAGATCGCGGAGGCGATCGCCGATCAAGCCCGAGAATTGGCTTATTATCATGCCTATGCGGGGCACGGGACCGAGGCGTCGATTACGCTGGCCAAGATGGTGCTCGACCGTGCGCCCGATCACATGTCGAAGGTCTATTTTGGGTTGAGCGGCTCGGATGCCAACGAGACCAACATCAAGCTCGTTTGGTACTACAACAATATTCTTGGGCGGCCGCAGAAGAAGAAGATCATCTCGCGCTGGCGCGGCTATCATGGGTCGGGTCTGATGACGGGATCACTGACCGGCCTGAAGCTGTTCCATGCGAAGTTCGATCTGCCGCTTGAGAATGTCATTCACACCCAAGCGCCTTACTTCTACCGGCGTCCCTGTACTGGCATGGATGAGGCCGCTTTTGTCGCCGACTGCGCCGCCCAACTGGAGGCGCTCATCGATCGTGAGGACGCGGACACGATTGCTGCCTTCATAGGCGAGCCAGCGCTCGGTACCGGAGGCTTGGTGCCGCCACCACCGGGCTATTGGGATGCCATTCAACCCATCCTAGACAAGCATGACATCCTCTTGATCGCCGATGAAGTGGTGACTGGCTTTGGCCGTTTGGGGTCCATGTTCGGGTCGCCGCACTGCGGCATGAAGCCGGACTTCATCACCATCGCGAAAGGGCTTACGTCTGCCTACGCGCCCCTATCGGGCTCTATCATTTCCGACCGCGTATGGGCGGTGCTTGAGCAGGGTACCGACGAGAATGGCCCGATCGGCCATGGCTGGACCTACTCAGCCCACCCCATTGGGGCGGCGGCTGGTATCGCCAACTTGAAACTGGTTGACGATTTGAACCTTCCCGCAAACGCGGCCAACACCGGATCTTATCTCAAACAAGCCCTGACGGACGCCATCGGCAATCACGCCCATGTCGGTGAAGTGCGAGGAGAAGGCCTGCTCTGTGCCGTCGAGCTCGTCGAGGACCGCAGCTCGCGGGCCTTCTTCGATCCGGCCCAAAAGGTTGGCCCGTCGGTGGTCGCAAAAATGTTGGACCAAGGCGTGATCGCCCGGGCCATGCCTGAAGGCGACATCATTGGTCTCGCCCCGCCCTTGTGCTTGTCCAAGGGCGAGGCTGAGAAGATCGTCGAGGCGATCGATTGGTCTCTAGCTCAGACGTTTGGTGGCTAGAGCCGATGGCGCGCAGATGATTGTCCCAGGCAGGTAACGCTGGCGCTTGGTCATGGTTTGCACGGGCAAGAAACTGGCCATTCCCCGTCGACATCGCGAACCCATCACCGCTTGGCGCCACAGCACATACATCTGGCCGCGCCCTTTTTTGGATCGCGAACCGTTGCCGAGCCTATGTCCGCTTGGCCGCCAGGTGCGAAAGGTCCTGATCCGAACAGCTGCCACGACATGAGTGCGATGTTTGCCACCCTCTCATTGACAATGGCTCTCATCCCCTCCACATGAGTACGACGTCATTGCTTTGCCGCGTGAGCAAGCGGGCTATTGCCCGGCCCCGGCCCTGACGCATCGTTTTCCCATATCACGAAGGGTGGACGCGAACCCGGCAAGGAGCCCGGCACAATGAGGTGCGGGCGCTTTTGCTGTGGTGACCCCCCAGGTCAGCACGCGATCAGCGCTGCTTGGCCCCCACCGGACGCATACGTCCGTGCAAGGAACTTTATGAACTTCTGTGAACTCGGGCTGAATGCCCGCATGGTCTCCCGGTTGAAGAACCTAGGATTGACCCAACCTACTCCAATCCAGGCAAAAGCCATTCCGTACGCTTTGCAGGCACGGGATGTGCTCGGCATCGCCCAGACCGGCACCGGTAAAACAGCTGCTTTTGGCATTCCCTTAGTAGTGGCCTTATCGAAACAACAGGAGCGGCCCCGCCCGAAAGGCGCTCGAGGGCTGGTTCTTGCCCCAACACGAGAGCTTGCTGGCCAGATCGTTGAAAACCTAAAGGGCCTCTCGGCTGATTTGCGCATCATGCTTGTGGTGGGCGGCAAGTCGATCGGTACTCAGGCGAATAAGCTGGCTCGCGGTACCGATATCCTAGTGGCAACGCCCGGCCGGCTGATTGACCTGATGGACCGCAAGGCCGTCGATCTGAGCCAAACGCGATTTCTCGTATTGGACGAGGCAGACCAGATGCTGGACATGGGTTTTATCCATGCGCTTCGCCGTATAGCGCCGATGCTGAACCGCGACCGTCAGACCATGATGTTCTCCGCAACCATGCCGCCGTTGATGGAAACGCTGTCCCGCGACTACCTTTCCGATGCCGCGCGGGTCGAAGTCTCGCCTCCGGGCAAAGCCGCTGACAAGGTTAGCCAGGCCTTGCATTTTGTGGCGAAGGACAAAAAACAGGAACTGCTGGTTAAGCTACTGAGTGCTCATCCAGACGAGCGTGCGCTGGTGTTTTCTCGCACCAAGCATGGCGCCGATCGCTTGGCGAAATCTCTTGACCGGGCGGGTTTCGAGGCGGCATCGATCCACGGCAACAAAAGCCAAGGTCAGCGCGATCGCGCGCTTAACGCTTTCCGTGCAGGATCAATACCCATCCTTGTTGCCACAGATGTTGCGGCACGCGGGATCGATATTCCGGGCGTGCGGCATGTCTACAATTTCGATCTCCCGAATGTTGCTGAGAACTACGTGCATCGCATCGGGCGAACTGCTCGAGCGGGTCGAGATGGTAGCGCCGTTGCCTTCTGTACGGCAGATGAGATGAAAGAACTGAAAGCCATCGAGAAGGTGCTTGGCGCCGAGATAGCGGTGGCAGGAGGCGCCCCATGGAAGAGTGCAGCGCCAATGCAACGGCAGTCACCAAAGCGCCGTTCTCGCAGGCGCTCTCAGCGATCCATCAGTCGCCTTGCTGCTTGAGCGGTGTTGTTTCAGCGGTCAGAAAATCTTGCTTGAGACGGCGGTCGACCACCGCGGCTGCAAAACTGCGGCCAGCATCATCCAAATTGGATGACGTACAACTGGGTTTGACCAGGCAAGTTGATTTGAAGGGCGCGGCGTTAGTTGCGCCCTTTCTAATTTATCGCAGAGCGAAGTAGCTTCATGAGCATTCACGCTTGAGATCGAGCCAATAGGTCCAAGTTCAAGAGAACGTGCCGGGAACACCCATGCATGCTGGTGCCAAACACGTACGTGGAACTGCCCCGCACAACCAGTTTGACGACCTGATCTTTGCGTGGACTGACAGCCAAAAGACGCTGGCGGGCACCCGGTTTTCAGGGTGATTTTAGGGTAGCCTAGCACCGTGCTGATCGACCAGCTTATGTAGGCTTTGCCGCTGACCTGCTCCCCTGAATGTACCCAGTCATAAGCTAGCTCTGTTCACGGTTTGAAGCGCTCCCCAACGCGCCCTCGGTCGGGCATTGGGTTTTCTGGACCAAATCAGGAACACGGGCTGGATGCGTGTTCCGATTTCATCAGGTCCATGGGGACCTTATTGCCGATTGCTCCGTGAGGGCGATGCTCATTGT
>JBCCPK010000011.1 GCA_039024915.1 Pseudomonadota bacterium | reverse complement strand
GGTGTCCGTCCCCGCTCCACCCTCAAGCGTGTCATCACCTTCACCGCCATTGAGCTCATCGGTACCGTTCTGACCGCGCAAAGTATCGTTGCCATCCTGGCCATTGACCGTGTCGTTGCCGACATTGCCGTTCAACGTGTCATTGTCAGCGCCACCGTTGAGCGTATCCGCTCCATCGCCGCCGTTGGCAACATCATTCCCGCCCCCGCCACTGATCGTATCGGTGCCACCATTTCCGAACACAACATCATTGCCGCCTGAAGCGGCGATGATATCGATTGTCGATGATCCGCGGATCGTTTCCTCATCATTGTCGCCGTTGATCTGCACCTCTTCGCCCTGTCCGCCCCAGTCAACAAAGCTGAAGCCTGAAAGATCGACCGCGCTCGCAGCGTTTAGAAAGACAGCGAAGACCTCTTTTGAGTCTGCCAGATCGAGGCCGGTGATGGTGGCGTCCAACGCAAGTCCCGCGCCGATCTGGTCGGCGTTGATGAACAGCGTACGATCGGCTCCTGGCGCGATCGTGCCAAAGGTTACGGCGTTGATATCGACGAGCACGTGAGGCTGAAACCCCTGGACGAGGTTATTCGATCCACCCTCCAGTAAGATTGTATCGTGGCCGGTGCCGCCATCGAATGTCTCCTGCCCAAACAGGCCGTCGCCATCATTGAACACGAGGATGTCATCGCCATCACCGCCGAAAAAGCTGTCGCGGCCGTCGCCGCCATCCAGCCGGTCATTGCCATCAAGACCGGTCAGGATGTTGTTGCCCGTGTTGCCGGTGAGCGTGTCGGCGTGGGCCGAACCGGTGAGGTTTTCAATGCTCGTCTGGCTGTCGCCCTGTGCGTCGCCGCCGGAGAAGGTGTTCGTTCCCAGGTTGACCGTGACAGCGGCGGACGATGCCGCATAGGAGGCGGTGTCATCATCATCCCCGCCGTTCAGAACATCGCCGCCGGCGCCGCCTTCGAGGGTGTCGTCACCGTCGCCGCCGTTGAGCGTGTCCGTGCCGGCCATACCTTTGATGACATTCTCGTCGTCATCGCCGGTAAGCATGTCGTTTCCGGACCCGCCTGTAACGTTTTCGAAGTTGACGATCGTGTCACCCGTGGCATCGCCACCGGAGGTAAAATTGTCCGAAAGACGAACTTCGACGCCGACCGTGCTGGTCTCGTAGCTCACCGTATCATTGTCGCCACCGCCGCCATCGAGATCGTCAGCGCCAGGGCCGCCGATGATGATATCGTCTCCGGTCCCCCCATCGACTTCATCATCGCCGGCCTTGGCGTCGAAGCGGTCATTCAGATTGCCGAGCGTCACAATATCATCGACGACCGTGCCGTTCAGATCGGAGTCGGCATTTGGGGCGGTCAGGTTGATGTGGACCTTTTCGCCCTGGCCGCCCCAGTTGGTGAAATTGATCAACGACAGGTCGGCCGGTGGGCCGCCGGACACCCCGGTTTGCCGAATCTCGATGATCAGGGTTTCTGTGGAACCGGCAACGTCATGGCCATCAATGTCCAGTGTGGTCTGGATCGTGTTGTCGGTGGGAATGCTAAAAAAGAGCCGGCTCCCTGCCGAGATCACGAGCGTGCGGTCACCCCCCACACCGACCGTAGCGAAATCAATCAGTTCGACGTTCTGAACTTGGAGGCCGACCAGCGACTGGAGAATTGTGCCCGAGCCGCCTTCCAAGCGGACGGTGTCGGTGCCGTCCTGCCCGTCGATACTCTCCAGCGAGCCAACGGCTTGAGCCGGAAGATCGTTTGGCCCGATGATGAAGATGTCATCTCCATCGCGGCCCGACTGCAAATCATCGCCAAGCCCACCTGTGATGATGTCGTTGCCGGCCCCGCCAATGATGCGGTCATTACCATCGTCGCCGTTCAGCGTGTCACCGCCGCCGGAAGCAACGATCAGATCATCGTTATCGCCGCCGGAAATCGTATTGGGGGCGTCCTGCTCGCCTGCGATATCTTCGTTTGGTGAGGAGCTGGGCAGAATGAAGCTGCTGGTCGGGGCGTCTTGATCTGCGCGGAAACCGAGGAGCGTATCTTCACCCGCTCCGCCATTGATAGTGTCCCCGCCGGTACCGCCATAGATGATATCGTCGCCGCTTCCGCCGTTTAGAATGTCAGCGCCACTCTCGCCATCAATGACGTCGTTATTGTTCCCGCCAGAGATCGTATCGACGCCCGCGCCGCCGAACAGCTGATCGTCCCCTGCATCACCGTTGAGAGTATCATTGTCATCACCGCCGGATAGAACGTCGTCGCCGCCCCCGCCGGAAAGGTTGTCCTGACCTGGACCGCCGCCAATAAAGTCCTCCCCAGTGCCGCCGGTGAGTGTCGCGCTGCCATCGCCAGCTGCGATCACTTCGCCGGAGTTTCCAAGTGTGATGGTCTCATTGCCGGTGATGATCCGGGCGTCTTCACCGTTCAAGACAAAGCGGTTGTAAGTGTCGAAGGAGGCTGCGGTGCTCGGGCTCTCACGCAGCGTTGCAACAAGATCGCCGTTTGTGAGCAGCGCCAGGTCGGCTTCGGTGGTGCGGAGATGTCTGTTGAGCCAGATCGGATCGCCTTGGACGGTTCCGGTCTGGTCGACGTTTTGAATAATGATGGGGCTTATACCATCGACCTCGCGTTGCTCTTGCGCGTAGCCAATGATGGCCCCGCCATTGCCATCCTGCTCACCGAACAATCCTCCGCGAAAATTGTCCGGCCCGTTGTCGATGACAAACTCGTTTCCGAGCGCAACGCCGCTCGCATTGTAAAGGCGCCCGAAGACAGTCTGGACTGCAGGATCGAGCGGATCGTTCGCGCCCGTGATAACCGTCCAAACGGACATGAAGGTGTTATTGCCCAAGGCAATTAGAATAGTTTCGGCGGAAGAGAGCGGGCCGTCCAAAGTCTGCTCGGGACGAAAAACACCGGATAGGGCCGTTCCAGCGCTATCGAACACTGCAATCTGAGCGCTGCGCTCAAGACCGTCCAAACTGAAGCGGCTCCAGGTGAAGGCGAGGTTTCCGCCGGTTAGTTCGACCGCGTTGATCTCGCTGTACTGGATGTCCGGGCTCGAAAAGAACAGCCCGGCAGTCTCGGAGTTAACGAGGATCTCGCTGCCGACCTGATTGCCGGAGGAATCGAACCGCTGCGCGCGCAAAAAGGTTGTCGACGTGGTGTCGCCATTGTCGATTGCCGTCGTCCAGGCGACCATGAAACCACCGTTGGCCAGCGCAATGACTTCGGTGTTTCGATCAATACTCGATACGTTGACGCCCAACGCCGTGGTGTTCGCCTGGACCTGCCCGCCCAAGGCATTGCCTGCATTGTCGTACCGTTGAAAGAAGATCTCACGCTGGCCGCCGGGGGCCTCGCGGTTGAACGAGACAACGAACCCTCCGCCGGTCAGACCGGCAACATCCACGCCGGACTCGTTGACGGACGCCGATGCACTGACGGTGATCTGCGCCCCGACGGTCGCACCCGTCGCATCGAAAATCTGGACAAACGCATCGGCCTGCTGAGCGTTCGCTACGGACGAGTACGTTCCCCGACCTTGCTGGATCGCGACAACGAACCCGCCGTTTGCAAGCCCATCATTGACCGTCCGAACAATGCGCGTGTCCGATAGGAACTCGTCCTGAACTTGCCCTTCCACGAAGGTGTTGTCAGCCATGACTGTCCCCCTTTTTTGCCGGCAAACAGCCAACCACAGGCTTTTCGCGCGCTGCGTCCATTATGCACGTGCCGCTACGAACGCCTAGCTTCCGGGTGAGCTCAGCTGCGTCAGGGCATTCACATGTTCGCGAGATCGATACAGCTGACCTGCCGTCCGGTTAGCTTTCGGGTCCGACGTTTCTCACCGGGTACGCGGCGAATGGATGGCAGCTTAGGTTTGGGCGAACGCGCGCGAGGCCCGGGCGAGTCCAACGCCGCGGCGATGCTCAAGAACCTGCCAGTGAAGCGGAAGGCTATCGGATGACATTGGCCGACCGACCAGCCGGCAACAAACGCTACACGCTGAGGGTCACGCCGCTCGTTTTTCTGGCTTGTGCTGGTCAGAGGCAGGATACGCGGCGCCCGAGAGATCCGTCGGTTGTTCGTTGCCGTCAAACGACAACAGATCTGCTGCTGGCATTGGTCGGGCAAACAGGTAGCCCTGAGCCGCATCAACACCTGCATTGATCAATGCACTTGCTTGCTCCTCGGTCTCGACACCCTCTGCGACGGTGATCATGCCAAAGCGCTTGGCGGCGGACACGAACAGATCCAAAATCGCTGTTGAGCGGTCATCATCGTTGATGTGATCAACGAAAAACTTGTCGATCTTCAGAATCGACGCTTCGAGCATTTGCATGGCCGCTAAGCCGTTATGGCCGGTTCCTGCATCATCAATGGCGATACGGAAGCCGTGGCGCCTGAGCGACTGGACGTTGGCAGCGGCTTGGTCGGCGTATCTGATCTCCTGTCGCTCGGTTACCTCGATGCAGATCTGGCGCGGTTGCAATCCGTATCCGCTTGCCAGACCTTGCAGGAAGGTTGAAAACCCTGCTTCGCACAATTCGTCCGGTGTCACATTGATGCTGACGTACATCGTGGGATACCGATCATACATTTCGCCAAGCTCACCGGCGGCGGTTGAAACAATCATCTCCAGAAGCTTCGTGTTCAACCTGTGCTGTTCGATCAACGGTATGAACCGTGTCGGCGGAACAAACGTCCCATCGCGTTTGATCCAGCGCGCCAAGGCTTCGCATCCAAGGAGCCTGCCGGTCCGCACATCGACGATAGGTTGGAAGTACGGGCGTATCTCCCCGTTGCGAAGCGCTGTCTTTAGCTCGTCAAGCTCTTTGTTGGATCGGCCGACCGATGCCAACCCGGCCAGTCCGGCCACCGCAAACCCCAACACAGCCCAGCCCCACAAGACGGCAGCGGGGACATCCGTACGCCATCCCGAAAGCGCTTCTGACCCAAGCGATATCTCGGCCCTGACGGGGTATCTTTCGCCGAGCGCTTCAAAGCCAGTGGTTTCATCTGCATCGGGCGCTGCGGCGTCGTCGCCGGCGAAACTTGCAACGACCGTTGATCCGACGGTCAGTTCGACACGTCCGTAGGTTCGAATTTCATTGGGTAGAATATCAAACAGGATGGCGTCAGCGCTGATGGCAGTGACCAGCTCAAGATCAGAGCCAAGTCCCCAAGAGACGCCGATGGCGCGCGACCTATCGTCCATCAGAGCGCCAATTCGGTACCTCGGGTTCCGAGCTTGCTCCCAGGAAAGTCGCTCGCTGGCATCTGGAAGTGTTCCGCTCAGTTCACCGAAGCTCGAGCAGGACATCCCCGGTGAAATGAGGTGTGCGTCCGCGACCGTTCCTGTCTCAATAACCAGGCGCCGCAAGCTCTCTATGGCGGGTGCCGTACAGCCGTCAAAGCCAGCGAGTAAGAACTCGGAGTTGGCGATGACCACAAAATCGATCGCCTTCTCCGCTCGGCGGACAAGCTGCTGGGAAAGGCCTTCAAGTTGCCGAGCATTGCTGTGCTCGGAAACGGCGCGCTGCAGCGTCTGGCCACCAATTAGCCATGCGGCTAGCGCTATCGCAAAAGCCACGACAAAGCGCAGCGAGTATCGGTCGAAAGTTGGCATACGAAACATCACACCCGGCAAACTAAGCCACAACACTAAATTGGCTGCTAATCGGGTCGCCTTCGTGTGATGAAGTCGAGAATCTGGTGAATCGGCTGTAAATACGCGAGCCGTGGCGCTGACTGATAACGGCCAAATCTTGAGCCTCTAGCGCCAAAAGCCCACTTGGCTGCCGGCATCTTTCTGTCTTGTATCTGGCGACGGGCGCTCCTTTGGAAAGCACCCCAGTTCGATTAGGGGCAGGGGCGCACAGCGAGTTGGAACATGCTGGCTAGAATTTGCCGGAGTTCGCCCATTCGTCCTTCGGCGGCACCGGCTCCGAATTGTCCCAGTGCTCAACGATCTTGCCGTCCTCGACGCGGAAAAGATCGACCTGGCACAGGTCCTGATCTCCCCAGCGGGCGCGGTTCAGCGTGGCAACAAAGTTCCCTTCGCCGACCATAATGAAGCACTCCTGATAGGTCAGCTGGTTGTCTGGCTTTGAAACCAAAGCAAGGAAGTGCTCAAGGCCATCGGCTACATCGGGATTGTGTTGGATGTAGGTCTCGGTGCTGATGAAGTCGGCCATGCGGTCGATCTGGCGTTCAACGAGGCAGGTCTGAATGAAGCCGGCAACGAGCGCCTTGTTGGCCTCGGTCTTGTCGAGGTCGGTGACTTCAGTTGGGCCATCCCACTGGGTGCGTCCAGAAGGATTGGGTGGTTTCACTGCCGCGATCACATCCCAGTGCTCGATGATCTTGCCATCCTCATCACTGTCAAAGAAATCGGTGGTGATCCACTCAGCCTCGCCATCATTGATGTTCTGATGGGCCTGCAAGAACACATGTCGGCCGTCCTGGAGAGCGCGAACGACCCGGATATCGCGCCCCGGGTTGCGCGCGATGAAGGGCTCGAAGAAGGCAACAAAGCCTTCCACGCCATCCGCCACGCCAGTGGAGTGCTGCGTGTAGCGGTCGCCGGTGTATTTGGTGACCGCTTCCCGCGCCTTTCCATCGCGAATGCCTTCCATGTAGAGGCTGATCGCGTTTTGTTTGGCAGTCGGCATGGCGAATACCTCCTAGGTCCGGCCGTGATAGGCTTGGCTCAACGCGAAACTGTCCTCGAACCAGTGCCACAGCACGACCTGGCCGTCGCGAACCTTCGCACGCAATGCGAATGAGAACTCTCCAATTTCCTGGCCGGACTGGGTGGTAACCCCGTTCATCAATCCGAACACGGCTACCGTGTCGCCAGAAGCGAACGCGTCTGTGTTCTCCCACTTGGTGGTCTGCAGACCTGCACCAAACACTCCGAGGAAATCGAAGATCGCCTGCTTTCCGGTGATCCCGCCATGAATCCATGGGATGCTGGTGTCGCCTTCGTTGCGCCAGACCATATCGTCGGCCATCAGTGCGTTCATCGCGTCCATGTCGCCACCGCCCATGGCGCCCATAAAGGCCATGACGGTGTCGAACGAGGCTTGGGAGGTCGAGTCCATCTCTTGTGCTCCGGCGTGTTTGGTGAGGATGAGCGCCAGCGCGGCGCCCATTGATGTTGTCATAAAGGCTCTGCGGTTCATCGTTGTCTTGGTCATGATGGCCTACCGGGTCCAGTATTCGGGGATCAGACTGAGGAGGAACTCTCCGCCATAGCCGGGGTAGGCCTCCTTGATCATGGCGCCGGCCTCATCGGGCGTCGCGGCGGTGTTCATGATCTCGTCCATCGCCTTGATGTAGGCGATCGCCGTGGTCAGCTCGGCGCGTGTGGTCGGCAGGCCGTGACCGACCAGCAGCGTTTCGCAAGCTGGATCGTCGCGCAGTTCTTCAAGGATCGCGATCCAGTTGGATCGGTCCACGCCCGGTGCGAAGTAGACCCCGTTGTAGACGAGGTCCTGCACGATCGCGACCTGCTGCTCCGGCATAATGGTGACGATGGTTTGGGGTGCCTCGGCGTTCTGGTAATGCCGGAACTCGACCGGTACGCCGGACATCTCGGTCACGCCCATGGCGAGGTCTGGTCCGTCCATCACGTTGGTTGGCGCGGTAGCATCACCTGCGGCAGCTTCTGCAGCAACCGCGTCGCGGATTTCGGGGAGTGTCGCGAACTTCACGCCTTCGAACACATCCGCTGCGCTCCAGTGATCGGGGTGCTCGTGGCTGAGGATCGCCATGCCCACCGGCTTACCGGTTGAGGTGATAGCACCCGCCACTTCCACAGCGGTCGGAGGGATGAACGTGGAGTCGACCAACAGGAGCTGATCATCGAACTCGACGATGTGAGAGGTCACGCTGACGGCCTGCGCTGGCGAAACGTAAGTGTGGAACGTCACGCCGCCTTTGGAGAAGCTGTGCAACGTGCCGGCTGGCAGATCACCACCCTGCGCCAGAACGGGCGCTGGCTTGAAAGTCTCCCGCAATAAGGCGGCGGCACCAACGGTGAGGGTCGCGCCCTTGAGTAGCGAGCGGCGGGTGAGCATCGGGTTGGCATCAGAGGGCTGCATGGGTCGAACTCCTTGGGTTGACGTCAGGCGGTGCGCTGCCAGACGAGCGTGTGTGGCTCGCGGAACGCGAAGCGCGCGAGGTGGTCGGCGAGAAAGCGCTCGATCTTTGGAAGCTTGGACTGCGCGGCGGAAGCCTGCAGCGTCAGCGCGCTGTCAGTGGCCGTGAGATCGCATTCGCCCCATGGCAGCGACACGTGGCCCTCAGTCGGCGTGAACTGCGTGGGAACCTTGTGGCCGAAGTGCTTGCAAAGCTGTTGCAGATAGCGGCTGGCATTAGCGGTTTCGAAAGTCGTGATGGTCTGTGACATCTCTGGGATCCTTGGTGTTGGTCGCCAGAGATAGACGCTACGGTTCTTTCTGATTAGATGGGTTCCATCGCAATCACTTTTCGATTGGATCGAATAATGGCGGACGAGTACAAAGGGCTGGCCGTATTCGCAGCGGTGGCCGACGCCGGCAGCTTTAGCGGCGCGGCCAAGCGCCTGAAGCTCTCAACTTCGGTGGTCAGCCACCACATTTCCAAGCTTGAGGAGCGCCTTGGTGTTTCGCTGCTCTACCGGTCGACGCGTTCACTTTCGTTGACCGCGGAAGGCGAGAAGGTTCTCCCGGCTGCGCGCATGATGGTCACCTCTGCCCAGCAAGCTATGGATGCCTTGGCGGACGAGCTTGATCAGCTTGTCGGAGCGTTGCGCATCACAATGCCGACCTTCGGCATTCACACCGCTGTGCATCAAGCAGTTTGGCGTTTTGCCCAAGAGCATCCGATGGTGGCACTGACGCTGCACAGCACGGACCGGCAGGTTGACCTTGTGCGGGATGGCTTTGATCTCGGTATTCGCTTGGGCAACCTGGCCGACAGCAGCCTCAAGACACAACGCATTGGCATGTTCAGTCGGCGTTTGGTTGCGACACCTGACTATCTAGAGCGGCGCGGATCGCCCGCGACACCTGAAGCCCTTAAGTCTTGCGAGTTTATTGCGTTAGCCATGCTGCCAACCACCATCACGGTGCAAAAGGACGGTGAGCAGATAAGCTTCGATCCAGACAACGTCCGGCTCGAAGTTGATACTGTGGCGGCTGCCAAGGCGGCGGTTGTTGCCGGCTTGGGTCTGCAACGGCTGCCACTGAGTGAGGTTGAATTGGAGCTAGCCTCCGGAGAGCTCGTCGAAGCTTTACCAGGCTGGCGACCGCCAGACCTCGGTGTCTACGCTGTTTGGCCGGATGCTGGCTCGCAGAAGAAACTCACCCGGCGACTGGTCGAATTCCTCGCTGCATTTTGAGGCGTGGCTCGCGTCTCCGTTCGACGCAAAAGCGCCATTCGTCGCGACGACTTTCAGACAGCTCATGAGCGCCTGTCCCCCTGGCCCTGCAGAAGGGCCAGGGTATGGAGCAGCAGACCGCTTAGTTCATCTCGGCCATAAATGCCGCGACCTCTTCGAGCGTGATGTAGCGCTCTTCCGATGGGCCGGCTTCGGCGAAGACCCACGAGACCGCAGGAGCGGACACATTGCCGTTCGCATCAAACGTCACCGCGCCTGTCGCGCCTTGATAGGAAACCGTGCCGCCATCGGACAACACGTCCATCGCGCGCGCAAAGCCCTCCACGGTGGCGGGAATCACCTCACCGGACGGGTCGGTCACAGCCGGCACTTTGGCGGCGATCTCGGCACCGGTCGCGTCTTTGCCGGCCGCGTGGTAGGCAAGCAGCGCGATGGCGGCCGCGTCGAACGAGTTGGCAAGACCCGGTCCGCTCGGTGGTCCATCGAACTGCGCGGTGTAGGCTTCGACGAACGCGTCGGCGCTCGCGACGCGTGGGCTCGACGTATCAGTACCAATGAACGCATCGAGATTGTCGAGACCAACAGCGGTGCGGAAATCATCCGACTTCAGCGAGTTGGCACCAATCATCGTCGACGTACCGCCAAGCCCGAGCCACTCGCGCACGAAGGAAATCCCTTCGGTTGGGTAGAGAGCCAGATAAAGTGCCTCGGGCTGGTCGCGCAGCGCTTGAGTGGCTTCAGCGCGGTAGCTGGGCTGCGCATCATTGATCGCGATGCTCTCATGCACCGTGATGCCGACTGCCTCAAAGGCTTCGGAGGCGATACGGCCAATATCCTGTCCCCAGTCATCGTTCTTGAAGACCACCGTGATGCTCTCGATACCAGCATCCTGCGCAAGCATGGCGGCAACGGCGGCCTGTACATCCGCGGTGGCAAAGGTGCGAAACCACAGCCCGTTCGCTTCACCGGAGGCCGCAATTTCGGTGAGGCGCGTCGAAGAGGAGCAGCACGACATCTGCATCACGCCAGCAGGCGCAGTCACCGAGGTGAGGATCGGGATCGAAATGCCAGACGAGACCGTACCGATAAGAAGTTCAACACCATCCAGGTCGACCAAGGCACGCGCAGCATCGACGCCGACGCGGCTGTCGTTCTGATCGTCGCGCAGGATCATGTTGACCTCGCAGCCATCGACCCCACCGGCCTCGTCGATCATGTCGCCGACCCACAGCGCTGTTTGGGCAATCGGTTGGCCCCAATCGACCGAAGTGGGATACACGGTGCCGACATCGACAGTGCAATCCTGCGCCATGGCAGGCGCCGCCTGTAGGCCCATGGTCAGCGCGGTTGCGCCAGCTAGTCCAAGAAGTGTCCGTTTGATCATCAGTTTGCCTTCCTTGAGGGTGCGGCCTTGCCGGCCGTCATGGTTGCATTTGGGGAGGGTGTGGTGCTGGAAATACGTTCGGGTAAAAGTCCTTCAGGCCGCCACAAAAGCATGGTCACGATCAAAGTGCCAATGAGAATGTACTGAATGGACCCCGCATCGAGCTGCATCGAGTCCGGTGCGAGACGGGTGAGCGCAAATCCCGAAAGCGTCCAGACGCCCCAGATCAGCACCGCGCCAAGCACTGCACCGCGATTGTTCCCCGCACCGCCGACGATCAGCATCGCCCAGACCTGGAAAGTCAGCACGGGTAGAAGGTCCTGCGGGCTGATAAAAGCGGTGTAGGAGACATACAGCCCGCCACCAGCGCCCATGATGGCCGAGCCGATAACCAGCGACCACAGCCGCAGGCGGGCCGGATTTTTGCCGAGTGCGCGAGCGGCTGTCTCGTCTTCGCGGATGGCGCGCAGTGCGCGGCCGAAGGGCGAATGCACAAGCCGTTCGATACCCCACCAGACCAGCGCCAAAACCACGAGGACGATGGCAAGGAAGACGAGCCCATAGGTGAAGGTGTCGCCCACCATCTCTTCGAAGGGTCTGGGAAAACCACGCATTCCGCGCGCGCCACCGGTCAGCCATTGCGCGTTGCGCGCGAGCGACTCGAGCGCCACCGCGACACCGAAGGTGGAGATGGCGAGATAATCGTGTTTGAGCCGGAGCGTCAGAATACCCACCACCCAGGCGAGCGCCGCCGCAAACAGGATTCCTCCGGTAATGGCCACGAGCCACGGCAGCTCGAACCCGCCGAATTGGCCGGGCTCAGGTCCACTGCCCAAGATCATCGTGCCGTAGGCACCTGCGCCGAAGAAGGCCACGATCCCGCCATTGAACAGGCCCGTGTAACCCCACTGCAGGTTCAGCCCGAGGGTGATGATCGCCATGATCCCGGCCATGGTCAGGAAGAACGCGAGGTAGGAGACGAGCCCGATCATCGCGTTTCCTCACCGAACAGGCCTTGGGGGCGAACAATGAGCACCGCGAGGATGATCAGAAACGGCATCGCCGGTGCGTAGCCTGCGGGCAGGAGCATCAAGGCGAGCCCGGAGGCGATGCCAACGATGAACCCGCCCAGCACCGCACCGTAGACGCTGCCAATGCCGCCAACGATGGTCGCCGCGAACACGGGCAAAAGGAACACATGCCCGATGAGCGGGTTTAGCTGGTTGGTCAGCGCGTACAGCGTGCCCGCAGCTGCCGACAGGCTGCCGGCGATGATCCAGACCGCAACGATGACCGCCGAAAGCTTCACGCCCGCGACCTGGGCAAGAGTGGGGTTTTCCGCCACCGCGCGGATCGCGAAGCCGAAGGTGGTGCGCGTCAGCACAAGGTGTAGCGCCAGCATGAGAAGGAGTGCCAACCCCAGAACGAAGACCTGATCGGGCTTGATGAGGATCAGCGGATCGAAGCTCAGCACATGCGCCCGCGCGATCTCCTGGCTGTAGAGCTGCGCATGATGGCCGAAAATCAGAACGATCACGTTGCGGATCACAAGCGCGACCCCGAAGCTCGCGAACACCATGGAAAGGGGGTCGGCATTCTGGCGAATGCGGCGGAAGATAAGCCGATCGATGATCACCGCAGACAGGCCCGTTACCAGCATGGCGATCACCATCGCGAGGGCCAGCGCGCCGGTGAGGGTGAGGGGTGCAAAGGCGTTGTCGAGCACCGGCACCAGCGCCGAAAAAAGCCCGTCGAACACGAGCGACGCGTACGCCCCGATGGCGAGCAGTTCGGCATAGGAGAAGTTCGCAAAGCGCAACATATGCATGATCAGCGTCAGGCCGATGGCCCCAAGCGAAATGATCGCGCCGGTCAGCACGCCGTCGAGCAGAGCCTGGATCATGCGGCGTTTATCCGCTTGCCGCCGAGATAAATCTCCCCCACCACCGGGTCATTGGCGATGTCGGCGGCAGGTCCATCGATCTGGTTGCGGCCTTCGGCGAGAATGTAGCAGTGATCAGCGACGCGAAGCGCCTGCTTCACGTTTTGCTCGACGAGCAGAACCGTGACGCCTTGATCGGTCAGGCTGCGCACCAGATCGAGTACCTCGGTCGCAGTCTTTGGCGACAGGCCGGCGGACGGCTCATCGAGCAGCATGACGGACGGTTTGCGGCTCAAGGCCATGGCCATGGCCAGCATTTGTCGCTGCCCGCCAGAAAGGGCAGCGGCCTTATCGCGCTGTTTGTCCCGCAGGGCGGGGAACAGCTCATAAAGCTCACTGATCCGCGTTTGCGGATCGGGAGCGCCACGCAAGGTCAGCGCCAGATTTTCGTCGATTGTCAGCGTGCGGAAAATGTTGTCGGTCTGCGGCACGTAGGCGAGGCCATGCAGGCCCATCAAGTCGGGCCTAAGGCCCGTGACCTCCGTGTCGTCCAGCATCACCCGTCCGGCGCTGATGGGCACCAGCCCGGCGATTGCTTTGATCAAGGTGGATTTGCCCGCGCCATTCGGCCCGATGATCGTCGTCAGTTTCCCGGCCTCAGCGGCCAGATCGACGTCGGTTAGGATTGGCAAATCGCGCACATAACCCGCTTCGATGCCATCCACCCGCAGCCCTGTCATGCCGGCGCTCCGAGATAGGCGTCGAGCAATTCGGGGTTCACCCGCGCCTCATCGGCGGTGCCCTCGAACATGACCTTGCCTTCGGCGAGCGCGATCACCGGATCGCAATGGCGCATCACGAAATCCATGTCGTGCTCGATGATGACAAAAGTCATACCGCGCCGGTTCAGTTCTTCGATACGGTCGATCAGGATCGCCGTCAGCGAGGGGTTCACGCCCGCTGCGGGTTCATCAAGCAAGATCACCGACGGATCACCCATCAAGGCGCGGCCAAGCTCGAGCAGTTTCATCTGTCCACCAGAAATCTTGCCTGCAGGATGGTCGGCTAGGTGGTCGAGGGTCACGAAGTCGAGAATTTCATGTGCCTTCTCCCGTAGGGACCGTTCTTGCGCCGCGACCCGGCCCCGCCGGAACAAGGCGCCGGGCACGCTTTCGCCAATCTGCGCCGGCGGTGCGAGCAGCAGATTGTCGATCACGCTCATGCGCTTGAAGGGACGGGGAATTTGAAAGGTGCGCGCAAGGCCCATTCCAAAAAGCGCTTCGGCGGATCGCCCCGTTACGTCTTTGCCATCCAGGGCCACCGTGCCGCTCGTTGGCTTCAACGTTCCGGCGACCATGTTGAAAAGCGTTGTCTTGCCCGCTCCATTGGGGCCGATAAGCCCGGTCATGCTACCACGCCTGATGGCGAGCGAGACATCATCAACGGCGCGGAATGGGCCGAAGTCACGGGTCAGGCCGGAAATGGTCAGAACCGGGTCGCTCACGCGCCCGCCTCGGCACCGTGCACCTGATCGGCGGGGTCGGTGTTGAGATTGTATTTCATGATCCGGCCATGGCGGCTCGTCCGGTCGCCTTCGAGACCATAGACGGGGCCATTGGGACCGCCCGCCTGGGCATGAATGGTGGCGATGGCCTCCCGGTCCTCATCGTCGAGCACCAGTGAAAACGCCTCAAGCGTTTTGGGTAGATGACGGGCGTAACGCGCGCCAACGATGGCGGCGGCCACCTGTGGTTGATCGAGCACCCAGCGCGTTGCGACCGAGGAAAGCGATACGCCATGCTTGTCCCCGATGGCTTGCAGCGTTCGCAACAAGTCCTGGAACAGGTCCCACGACCCAAACTCGTCGATGATGAGGCGATATTTGATGAGACTGCGGTTTTCGAACGCGAAACCCGGGTCTAGCTGGCCCAGCCAGGCAGGTGTCAGGAAGCCGCCTGCCAGCGTGCCATAGGCCAAAATCTGCACATCCCGCTGCGCCGCCCAATCGCTGAACGCGCCCGCGGGGCGCCGGTCGAGCACGGAGTATTGCACCTGCGCGGACACGACATCGAAGCCCGCATCGCAGAACCGGTCCATCACCGGCGAGTCCCAATTGGTGGTGCCCAGATGGGCGATCTTGCCCTTGGCTTGGCAAGCCTTCAGGACCTCCAGCGCCTCGACCGCGCTCCCAAGGCTCATGTCCCACCAAAAGAACTGCACCAGCGGTATGCGCTCGATTTGGAGGCGCTTGAGCGAGCGATCAACGATGGCCTCCACTTCGTGTGGCTGTATGTCGGCGAGGCGCGTAAGGTCCGGCACCAGCTTGGTATGCACCATCACCTTGTCCGCGGTCTCCGACCCGCGCCGCTTGCGGACATCGCCGATGAATGTTCCAATCATCTCTTCGACGCCGGTGTAGATGTCCGCGCAGTCGAAAGTGGTGATCCCGGCGTCGAGAAAAGCTTCCATGTCGGCGACGGCCTCATCCGGGCGCACCTCGCCATGGTCACCCGCAAGCTGCCAACCGCCTTTGATGATCCGCGAGATCGTGTGACCGGGCCGCAGGTCAGCCGTTTCCACGCTCATGAACTCTCATCCTGCCAGTAGGGGCTGGACCGTTCATCCGGCAGTCCGGTGGTCGCGGCATGGGAGAACCAGCGTTTGTCTTCGCGGATCACCTTGAAGCGTCCGCCACAATGGGGGTCCGGGCAGGCGATCTCCGCGTCGGTGCTCATCCAGTCATCATCGTCGGTGATCCGCTGCTTAGCGGGAAGCAGCGGCAGGAGTGCCGCGAGTGCGTACATCGAGATTTTCTGCTGGTTGTCGAAGACAAGGTTCTCGCCGATGACCTGGAAGCTCTCGCCTTCGATATGGCGGCAGACGGGGGTGCGGTCATCGAGAATAGTCTCGACCCGCAGATCGTAGAGCCAGAAGCCGCGCTCCCTATCTTTCAGCATGTGCCCACTCATTCACGCGTCACAGGCAATGCTGTCCCGCTTGTTTGTTCCTATTGCTGTGTTTAGTCACAAGGTCCAAGTCGCGCTGTCAAGAAGCCACCCTGTCAAGCGGGCCGCGCCCCACGAGAATGATCCATATGCCGAACCACCCCGACCGTTTCCGCCTGTCCGATACGCTGACCATCTCCCGCGCTCTGACGGGCCTGTGGCAGGTCGCCGACATCGAGAAGGATGGTGACGTCATCGATCCTCAAACGGGTGCCGACTGGCTCACGGCCTATGCCGACGCTGGGTTCGACACGTTCGACATGGCCGACCATTACGGCACGGCGGAAATCATCACTGGGCGCCTTCTGGCACGAGAGCGCTCGCAGCGTCCGCACGCTTTCACCAAATGGTGCCCAGCGCCGGGGCCGATGACCGCCGATGTGGTGCGCGCGGGCGTCGAAGAGCGGCTTAAGCGGTTGGGGGTCGAGCAAATTGACCTTCTGCAGTTCCACTGGTGGAGCTTCGAGCACCCGCAGTGGCTGGACGCTTTGCATGAACTGTCGCGGCTACGCGATGAGGGCCTGATCAACGAACTTGGAGTCACGAACTTTGACGCCGCTCACTTTAATCTCGCGGTGTCAGATGGCGTGCCGCTCCTGACCAACCAGGTCAGCTTCTCCTTGATGGACCGCCGTGCAGCGGGCGACCTCGTGGACGTTTGCGAAAAGCACGGGGCGTGGCTTCTCGCCTACGGCACGCTCAACGGCGGGTTCCTGTCGGAAA
Organism: Pseudomonadota bacterium; assembly: GCA_039024915.1. Taxonomy (NCBI): domain Bacteria; kingdom Pseudomonadati; phylum Pseudomonadota; species Pseudomonadota bacterium. The sequence goes on along the minus strand of JBCCPK010000011.1, from coordinate 20,933 downwards.
AGTGGCTCGGCCAGCCCGAACCGGCGGACATCGCCGATTGGTCGAAGATGAAGTATCATCGCTTCATCCGGATCGCTGGCGGGTGGGCCGCGTTTCAGACCGTCCTGAATGCGGCGTCCAGCGTAGCGACCAAGCATAACGTCGCCGTGTCGAATGTCGCGACGCGTTGGGTGCTGGAGCAGAGGCGGGTCGCGGGCGTCATCATCGGCGCTCGGCTTGGTGAGGCAGTCCACACGGCGAGCAACAGCCAGCTATTTGGCTTCGAGCTTGACGACGAGGATAAGGCCACGCTTGAGGCTGCGTTCGCTACGACGGAGCCGATCCCCGGCGATTGTGGCGATGAATACCGAAAGCCGCCGTTCCTGACCGCGTCCGGCGATCTCTCTCACCATCTCGATGCACTACCGAAGCCCTTTGAGGCTAAAGAAAATGAGACGGGCGCGACGCAGGTGTTGACCGGGTCCTATTGGGAAGATGTGGCGGGCTACTGCCGCGCGCAGCGGATCGGCGACCGCATCCTCGTTTCCGGGACGACCGCCGTCGCGGGCGCGGATCGTGCTGTCGCGCCGCAAGATGCCGCCGCGCAGACCACCTATATTCTCGATCGGATCATCGCCGCAGTCACATCGCTAGGCGGCGCGGTCGAGGACGTCGCCCGAACGCGCGTCTATATCACCCATGAAGCAGATGTGGAGGCCATCGCCCGCGCGCACGGACGCGTGTTCGGTAGCATAAAACCCGCCAACACGCTCTACCGCGTCGGCGGATTGATCGGTGACCATCGCGTTGAAATCGACGCCGAAGCCATCGTCCGGCCAAACGGCCAGGCCACGCTCACGTCCGGGCTTTAGCGCCAGGAAGGGCTGCGATCGGACGGGCGCGCGGCTCACTGGCAGGACCAAAGAATAAAAATCTGCAGCTTTCACCACCCTCAGATGAGGATATCGTCGGTCAGCTGCGCCTGGGTGGTGTTCTCAATCGTGAATGTATTTGCGCCGAAGGTGAAGACGACGTCGCCCGTGACATCGGCTGCGAAGGAGAGCGCGCCATTGACGCTGGCGAAGTTGAAGGCGGTCAGGTCCAGTTGATCGATGTCGTCCTGGAAGTCGGTGACGGTGTCGTTGCCAAAGCCTGCCGCGAAGACAAACGTATCTGCACCTGTACCCCCGGTTAACGTGTCTGTACCGGTGCCACCATTGAGGAAATCATTGTCTTCCCGGCCCTGCAGCGTGTCATTGCCGGACCCACCAAACAGGAAATCGTCGCTCGCACCGGCTTGTAGAAAATCGTTTCCGGCTTCGCCCAGCAACGTATCTTCTCCAAAGCCGCCGAACAGGCTGTCATTGTCAGCCCCGCCTTCCAGCGTGTCATCGCCCGAGCCTGACGAAATGAAGTCATTGCCCGCCTGGCCGCGGGAGATATCGTCGCCCGCACCGCCGAACATACGGTCATTGCCGCCACCACCGTTCAGTGTGTCGTTGTCCGCGCCACCGGCCATGACGTCATTGCCTGCATTACCCGACAAAACATCGACGCCGCCGCCACCGCTGAGGTTGTCGTTGCCTTCATCGCCGACCAACGTGTCATTGCCCCCACCGCCGGCAAGGATGTCGTTCGATGCCCCACCATTGAGGAAATCGTTCCCAAGATCGCCGTTGAGATTGTCGAAGTCTGCACCACCAAACAGCCGGTCGTTTCCAAAACCGCCCATGAGCGTGTCGTTGCCCGCGCAGCCAGCAAGGACGTAGTTCCCCCCATCTCCGTTCAGTGTGTCGGGACCGCCACCACCGTTGAGGTTATCGGCGCCCTCACCGCCGTTCAGGGTGTCTATCCCCGCCCCGCCTTCGAGCGTGTCGTTGCCCGCACCGCCACTGAGAATATCGGTCCCGTTCTGACCGCGCAGCGTGTCGTTGCCCTCGCCGCCGTTCAACCTGTCATTGCCGATGTTGCCATTGAGGGTGTCATCGCCGCCGAAGCCATTGACCAGATCCAGCCCGTCAAGTGCGCTGATCACCTCTCCCTCGCCCGAGCCGAACAATACATCGGGCCCGTTGGTCGCCACATCAGCCTTCTCGAACGCACCGACATCGGTACCGGTGCCAACCGTGCGCGGCGCACCGCGGGCGTCCTCCGTCAGGTTCTGATCATTGTTGCCAGCATCGATGGCGGGTGAGCCTGGCAAAAGCGCAATCGTCTGAACCGGACCACCTCCATTGCCCAGCGACCCGAGCAACGGGTCGACCGGCGCAGCCGTCGTGCCAACAACGTCACTAGCCACGCCGTTGTTGAAGAAATTGATTCCAACAAACTGCCCATCGCCGATGAGATTGTCGCCAAGGGAGACAAAGACGTTGGTGGTGTCCGTCACCGCCTGGGTCCCGACATCGGCGCCAGCGTCGGCTTGCGTCGCCATATTGTCGGCGATGATGGTGGAGGAAACTTCGGTTCGTGTGTCGCTGTCGCCGTAGCTGGCAATGCCACCGGAAACCCCGGCGCTGTTGCCGCTCACCGTAGAATTGTGAAGGACAAGCAGACCATTGACGTTGAAGATGCCGCCGCCCGCATTGGTGGCTGTGTTACCGGTAATCGTCGTGTTGGAAATCGTGGTCGTCGTGCCCACCAAGTCGGTATTGGAATAGATACCGCCGCCTTGATTGCCCGAGCTGTTGCCTACGATGAGGCTGTTGTTGACGGTTAGCTGAACGTCATTGTTGTAGATGCCCCCGCCATATTGCGCGGCATAGCTGTCTCTGATGATGCTGTTGTTGATGGTCAGGCTGCTGGAAGACGAGTTGATGTTGATCGCGCCACCGTCATAGTCGCCATACCCGTTGGTGATATCCAGACTGTTGAGGGTTACGTCCGTACCGTTGTCGCGCACGTTGAAGACCCGGCTGACATCATTGCCGCTGATCGTAATGTCAGGCGTGTCGTTTCCATCAACATCGCCATCAATGCTCATGTCTGACCGGAGGTCCAAACGACCTTGCGTGAGCGTTATGGTTCCCCCGGCAAGGCTCGCATCAAAGAGAATCGTATTGGCCGTGGTTTTGTCCTGGTTGGCGAGGAAAATCGCCTCACGCAGCGACAAATCGTTTGGCCCGCCCATAAGCCCGAGGCTGCTGTCGGGGCCGGGGAAATCCAGTTCATCATCAAGGGTGGTGACGACCAGAATAGACGGTGGCGAGGCGACGATCTGCAACTCAAACGCGCCGATATCCGCGCCTGCGCCGCTTTCGCGCGAGACGCCGCGGGCATCGGACGTGAGCGATCCACCATTGTTGCCGGCGTCAATCGCCGAACTGGCCGGATCGAGTGCAAAGGTCTGTACCGGGCCGCCATTATCGGCGAGGACATTCACACCGGCATTTCCGGTTCCCACGATGTCGCCATTGGTGCCGCTGACGAAGAACGCGACACCGTTGAAGCTTCCATCATCCAGCAGGTTGTTGCCGCCTGAAACGAAGCTGCTGGTCGTGTTGGTCGGATCTTCCGAACCGACGTCGTTCCCATAGTTAGCGAAGTCCGCTGTGTTTCCGAAGAACAGCGTCGATGAAATCTCGGTCCGCGTGTCGCTGTCTCCTTCCGAGCCAACGCCAGCGGAGTAATCAGCGGTGTTGCCAACCAGGGTCGAGTTGCGCAGAACGAGGAGGCCTTCCCGGTTGAAGATGCCGCCTCCAGCGGCACTGCTGTCGTTTCCAGCGCTGTTCCTTGCAATCGTTGTATTCACGACCGTTGCGGTTCGGTCCGTCAGGTTTCCGTCGATGAATATCCCGCCGCCTTCTAAACCGGCCCGGTTGTCGACGATCAGGCTCGAATTCACCGTCAGATTGGTGTCTCTCGCGAAGATCGCGCCGCCGCTTAGAGCAGCGTAGCTGTTTTGGATTGTGGTGTCGTTGATCGTGAGACTGTCTATATCGGATGCCTGGATGGCACCGCCATTGGCACTAAAGCCGCCCGTCAGTGTCAGGCTTTCGAACGTAATGTCCTGCTGCCTGTTGCTGCCCCGAAGCAAAAATAGCCCAAAGATACTGGCATTGTTCCCGATGGTGATGTCGGCTTTGTTATCACCATCGATATCGCCATCGATGGTCATGCTGGTGTTGAAGCTCAGCGCTCCCAAATCGAGGTCGATCGTCCCGCCAGCAAGGCTGGGATCAAAGGTTATGATGTTGCTGACGGTGGGATTGATTTGTGCAAGGTGAATGGCCTCGCGCAGCGACAGATCGTTCGCACCGCCCATGATGGCCAAGTTTGCATCGGGCGCTGCGCTGTCGGACTCGTCGTCGAGAATGGTGACGACGAGGTTCGTGGGTGCGGGCACGAAGTTCTGAAACTCGAACGCACCAATATCTGTTCCCGTCCCATTGTCGCGAAGAAGACCGCGCGCATCGGTTGGTAGGGACAGGTTGTTGTTCCCTGTATCGATTGCTGGACTGCCTTGCTCCAGCGCTTTGGTCTGGACAGGGCCACCATTATCGCGGAGGTTGGTATCCACGCCAGGATCGATGACTGCGCCGGTCGTGCCGACAAGGTCGCCATTAACGCCATTGTTGAAGAAATTGATGCCATTGAATTGACCGTTGCCGATCAGGTTGTTGCCCAGTGAAACAAATGTGTTGGTGTCGTTTGTCTGCGCGTGCGTTCCGACGTCGACGCCCGTGCCGCTGGTGCCGCCGGAGCCAAACGCAAAGTTGTCGGCAATGATCGTCGACGACACTTCGGTGCGCGCACCTGCACCACCATAGGATGCGACGCCACCGCCGACGTTTGCGAGGTTTGTGACGACGGTTGAGTTCTGTAGGACAAGCAGCCCTTCTGCATTGAAAATGGCGCCGCCGGAATTGTTCGTGTTGGTCCCTGCAAAATTGTTGGTGAATGTTGTGTTGGTAATCGTTGTCGTTGTGCCTGAAAGGTCGGTGTTGGAAAAAATCGCGCCGCCATCATCAGCTGCTCCGTTGGTGTGCAACAAACTGTTGGTGATGGTCAGCGTAGCGTCGTAGACGTAGACCCCGCCGCCGCTGACGGTGGCGTTGCTTCCTCTGATTGTGCTGTCATTGATGGTCAGGCTTTCCGCTCGGTTGCGGACGATGATCGCGCCGCCGAAATCCGCTTGTCCATCGGTCAGCGTGAGGCTGTTGAGGGTCACATCGGTGCCCAGAAGTCCAACCTCGAAGACGCGCGATGCATCATTCCCGTCTAGCGTGATGTCGGCTTTGTCGTCGCCATCGATATCGCCGTCGATGACCATGTCGGAGGTCAGCTCCAACTGGCCCTGTGTCAGCGTGATCGTTTGACCCGAAAGGCTCGCGTCGAAGGTGATCGTGTCGGAAGCGGTGGTGGCGTTGGCCAGACTGATTGCCTCGCGCAGGGAAAGCCCCGTGCCGCCAGGGGAGCCGGTTGTTGCCCCGCTGTCGTTCTCGTCCGCAACCGTTGTAACGACGAAGTTTGCCATGATGCGCCCCAACCAGATTTGTCCGTTTGGTCAAACTAGCATCACCGCCGAGCGAGAAGCGACCGCCCATACTGATCGATAGTTCTACGTAGCGTCACTTTTTCTATGGTCACATAGTCGCGGTCCGAGGTGTTCAAGACCGAAAACCGGTTTGGAAAGCTCAGCAGTCCTTCCGGGCCTGCCGCATTCACCGGGCCAGATAAGGCCGCGCTTTGGCTGAACTGTAAGGCGCAGGTTCTAATGGCCAAAAAGGCGGTATTTGTGGGAATGACCGCTTACAGGCGGTTAGGCGTGAAAAGCGTTGCAGTTATAGGGGCTTAGGACGGCATCGCTGATCGTAATGATCGCGAAAGGCAAAACGGGGTGCGCAAGTTCATATGGCACAAACGCGAGGCCGGGCGCGGCGCCAAAACCGCAAGCCATTGAAAACGTTGATACGGGGAAGTTGGAACTCTGCCAGATACCGCCAAAGTGGCAGAGTTGGCAAAGTTGCGAGGAATCAAGGGCATAGCGAAAAGGAGGGCAATCTGTGCGGCATCAAACTGTGCCACCCTCAATAGTCGTTATAACGGCCTTCGAAGGGTCGTTAAAGCGCCTTGCCAACCCATACGACACGGCCGGGGATGCGCATGTCGGCGAGCTCTTCGATTGTCACCGTTTGTTTCTTATAGCGCTTGTTGTCGGACACGAGGTCAACGCTCCCGTCGCCTGAGGAGCGATCGACCCGCTTCACGATGAGGTCGCCATCGCGAAGGATGACGTAGATGCAGCCATGACGGATCGGCTGGTCCTCTCGCATGTCGACAAGCATCAGTGCGCCGTCGCTGATCGTTGGAGACATACTGTCCCCGTGGGCTTGGATTAGGCCGGATTGTGCAGGGTCGATGCCGATTCGACGCAACCAGTCGGTCTTGAAAGCGAGGCTCTCAATCACCTCCTCATCCAAAACAGACAGCCCGCTGCCAGCGCTGGCCGAAACCTGATAGCGCGCAATCAGCGAAAAGCCATCAGCTGTCGGCAGAACCAGAGTTTCGGATTCGAGTGAGATCGAGGGACCGGCCATTCGAGGGTCCGGTCGCAGAACGGCGCGCTCACCGGGCCTAGGTTCCACTGCGTACACAGCGAGCACCGGTGCGAACGTCGATAGGTAGTCCAGGCGCCTTGTGTCGAAAAACTCCTTGAATTGGGTTCCTTCGCGCAACCAGCCACGAAGAGTGATCTCGCTGTCGGATGCTCGCACCAGGCGCTTTAGGGAGCCTCGCTCTTCTAAGTCTTCAACATAGACGCGATTACCAAGAGAAGGCTCACTTGAAGGCCCGACTAGGACTTCATCGCCGGGCTCGATGCCTTCGGGCTGCATGGATTGGCCCGAAGCCCGAACATAGAATGCAGAAGGGTCCAGCAGATCAGCTGGTGCCGGCAAGGGGTCGTGTGCTGTAGGCTTTCCCCAGCCTGCCGGCCCGCAGCGAGCAAGACCACGATGTGGAAGCGTGCGCTCCTCGAACCTCGGCGCGTCCGAGTTTGTGGATTGATCGAACAGCAACTGCTCGACACCAACATCAAGGCCGTCGGCCAGGCGCTCCACCCACTCCAGGCTTAGGTGAGCATCGCTATCCGCGCGCTCAAGCCTACCGATGTGCTGGTTGCTCGTAGAAAGCCGTTCGGCCAGCTGGGACTGCGACAGACCAAGGGCCTGTCGCAGCGACCGAACCCGCTGCTTCACCGAACTCTCAAAACTCATACGCAACATATCCACCAATAAGGTGGAAAAAACTACAACCATATCAGTTGATCTTGGTCAACCGATATGGTTGATTAGCCGTCATGCGATTTGGCACCTACCTCTCCACGAAAAAGATCAGCGTAGCTCGCGCTGCTCGTGCCCTAGAGATGGAGCACGAAACCGTGCGCCGGTACGCGCGCGGACTGCGCATCCCTCGCGGCGATGCGATGACGAAAATTGTCGATTGGACAAATGGAGAGGTCACAGCCAACGACTTCTACAAGCTTGAGCGCAAGGGTAGCGCCCGGAGCGCCGCATGAGCGCCCGCAAGACAAAGAAGCGAGCGCCCGCCAATCAGCAGCGGACGTATCCAACAAAGCTCATTGAGATCGATCAGATCACCGTGCCGGATGACCGGGCCCGCGCTGTCGATCCGGCTTGGGTTGAGGGTCTCGCTGGCGTGATCGACGCCGAAGGCCTGATATCGCCGATCGCGGTCCTGGAAGAAGGGAAGGGCTACCGTCTGATCGCAGGCGCCCACCGTCTCGAAGCGTGCCGGTCCCTTGGTTGGGAGCAGATTACGGCAACGGTCTACGAAGAAGGCTTCGAAGACGCCGACCTTATTGAGACCCTGGAGAACCTGGTCCGCCGCGAGCTCTCTGCCCTCGATCGCGCCAAGCACTTCGCGCGGTTCAAGGTCGCCTACGAGGCGAAGCACGGGCCAATACTCGTCGGTCGACCGAAGTCCGATCCAGATCCGAATGATAATAGTGCAAAGTTTGCACTATTTTCCTTCCATGAGGCGATCGCGGATCATACCGGCCTTTCAAAGCGCTCAATCTTCGACGGACTGAAGGTCTGGTCCGACCTCGACACAAGCCAGTACGAGCGGCTTTCTAAGCTCCCGCTAGCTGACAACTTCAGTCAGCTGCGCGCCCTTTCCGAACAGAACCATGAGCGCCAAGACGAGGTGCTCGGCGTCCTTGAAACCCGGCAGGACGTGAACAGCGTGCAGGACGCGCTGGACGTCCTTGATGGCATCGAGCGCCAGGCACCGGCTGAGAAACGGTTCGGCGCAGCGGTGGGCGCGTATGGGCGCCTATCCGAGGGCGAGCGGCAAACCTTCCTGGAAAACCACGAGGACGATGTGCGGTCGTTCGCAATAGCGAAAGGATGGCTCAAGCCATGACGCCGCACCGCACCAAAGACCGACGCTCCCTGGTGTCGCAAATCAGTGAGCTCCAGACAGAGATCGTTCATCGCCGGCAGGTGTATGGGCGCCGCGTCGCTCAAGGCACGATGCGCCAAGAAGAGATGGACTACCGCATCGGCTCCATTGAAGCGTCCATCCGCACCATTCAATGGCTGCAGGCTCGTGAAGCCTTGTTCCGCCAACGCTGCCCCGAAGCGTTTGGGGGTGCAGGGTGAGCGGTCAGGCTTTCGTCACAACCCGGTCGCCATGGTCCCAGTCACGGACTGCGTTGATTGCGGCTTCGTACGCATCCTCGGTGAACTTATCGGGCGACGCTGCTTTCCGGGCTTCCATCTCTTCAATGATCCGGTCGAGCGATACCTCCGGCTCTGTCTTGAGAAGATCCAGGGCAGTGTTGGCGAAGATCATGTACCACATGGATTGCAAGCCTTCCGTTCTTACGCGGTTTATCCGCGCGGCGAGTTCCGTCGCCTTTTCCGTCATCTTTGACATCGAACGCGTCTCCTATGCTGCGAATGGGGGATTGCGAGGTGTGGGGCCGGTCGGGGGGCCGGCCTCACGCCGTCCATGTACCACAAACATGGCCCCAGCGCCGCGCCAGCGGTGCCCGGAAGCCTTTGGGGGCGGCGCGTGATCCGGATCAAGGGCATGGCAGCGGTTTTTGATGCACCCGACTTGCTCGGAGATCGCATTGCGTTTGGTGCGTTCGACGAATCGCTCGTCTTCCGGCCAGCCGAGCGAATACGGATGCTTTGGAACCATGATCCGAACATTTGCGTCGGTCATTGGGAAGCTGTCCGAACCGGATCGCTCGGCCTACTCGCCGAGGGGATAGTCGACCAGCGATTGGCCGACGTTGCGTTCCTCGCAAATGCCGACCTGCGCGGTCTGTCAATCGGGTATCAGGCGGTTCGTTGCACGCCGATCAAAGGCGGGCGGCGTCTTTTGCAGGTCGATCTGTATGAGATATCGCTGACGCCCATGCCAATGCATCCTGGTGCAACGTTCGATGTCGTGGCGATCGATGAGGTCGCGGCATGAAGGATTGGCTGACCGCGCGCGAGCTGCTTGAGCTCCAGCTGGAAGGTTTACCAAAGGCCGAGCGCACTCTATTCCGCACGATTGAGCGACAGGGTTGGAATACCGATCCGAAGCGTTCGCGTCCGCGCTGCGGGCGTGGCGGGGGTTGGGAATACCGGGTTGCGAGCCTGCCCGAGCTGGCTCGTCTGGACTACGCCAAGCGCTTTGTCGCCGAGGCGGCATCGGATGCAAGGGGTACCTGCGCAGCGCTGTCCGCCCCTGGCACCGCGACCGATGGCGTGGCTGGCGAAGAGCGCGATGCACGGCTTCAGGTCGTTGCCACGGCCAATGGCTTCCGGCGCAAAGCGCAGATGTCCTCGACGGCTTCGGACGCGCTCTTCGTGCGCCTGTACAACCGGGGTGACGTCGACGTTTCGAAGTGGGTTCGAGACCGGATTGAACGGGTCTCTATCCGCTCGCTTAGGCGATGGCGTTCAGCTGTGAAGCGGCGGGAAACCGAAGCTCTGGCCAGCGACCGCTCTCAATCCCGAACAGGCACGAGCGTGCTCGACCGAGCCGAAGGCGGCAAGCTTCGCGATAGCGTCCTGGCGATGCTTTCGAAGAACCCGCACTTCAAGGCGAAGCACATTCGCGGCTATCTGCGGGACACCTATGGCGACAGTCTGACGGTCATCACCGCTGACGGCGAAGTACATGAGCGACCGATGCCGTCGCTGAGGACCATTCAGGACACGGTGGCGCGCTGGCGGGAGATTTACGCACCGCAGCTACTCAAGCTCTCTGATCCGGACGGCTTCCGCTCAAAGATGCAATACGCGCTGCGCGAGGGAACCAGGCCCACCCACATCAACGCAGTCTGGCAGATCGATGCCTCTCCGGCCGATATCATGACCGTGGACGGTGGACGAAACGGCAAGCCGGGACGAGCGAACCTGTACCTGTGCATCGACGTGTTCACCCGTCGCGTCGTGTTCACCGTCTCGACGACACCGACAGCCTCCGCGCTCGGTCTCCTCATCCGCAAGGCGCTGCTGGCTTGGGGCGTCCCTGACACCATCAAGAGCGATAACGGCTCGGATTTCACGGCGAAGCATATGGAGCGCTTGCTCGATAATCTCGGCGTCGAGCACGATCTGTGCACACCCTTCAGCCCCGAACAGAAGGGCATGGTCGAGCGGCATTTCGGGACGCTGCAGCGTGACCTCATTGCAACCCTTCCGGGCTTCGTCGGTCACAACGTTACGGACCGGTCCATCATCGAGAACCGCAAGGGGTTCGCGCAGCGTCTTGGGGAGGCGCCCGACACCCTGGCCGGCGCCCAGCTGACCAACAAGGAGCTGAGTGAGCGGATCGATGCCTGGGTTCGCGACGATTACGAGCGTCGCCCGCATGGGGGCCTTCGTGATCGGACACCCTTTGAGGTGGCGGCTACGGCGCCTGGACCGATCCGAACCGTCGAAGACAAAGACGCGCTGCGCATGCTTCTGGCGCCGGTGCCGGGCGGTGACGGGCTTCGGACGGTCACCAAGACCGGCATCACCATCAACCGGGTCGACTACTACTCGCCGGATTGCATGCCCGGCGACAAGGTCCTGTGCCGCATGGACCCCGACGATATGGGTCAGGTCTGGTTGTTCTCGCCCGATGGCCTGACGTTCCTCGGCGAAGCTGTTTCGCCAGAGATGTCGGGCCGTGATCCGGTTGAAGTGATCGCCCGCCAGAAGGCGGCTCAGAAGGCATTCATAGCCGAAGGCACATCATCGCTGCGGAAGGCCGCGCGACGAATCGGACCGACCGACGTGGCCGATGCAATGGCCAGAGAGGCCGCGCGGAATGCCGGCAACCTGGTTGCCTTCCCCAAGCCTGAACAACCTCATTCCACTCCGGCGCTTGAGGCAGCCGCGGCCGTGGAGCGCAGCAAGACCCCCGAGCCATCGGAACTCCCTGCCGATGCCGCTGCGCTCCACGAAGACTTGAAGCGCGAGCTCACCAGAGAGCGCGCGATCATGACCGGCGATGTGGTGCCGGTGAGGATGACCACGGTCCAGACCGATGATGAGCGCAGCCGGTTCCGGCGAGCGATGAAGCTTGAGCGCCGGATCGATGATGGCGCGACCGTGAGTACCGAAGATGCAGTGTGGCTTGGCCGGTATCAGGCGAGCTCAGAGTACCGCGCGATGTCCGACATGTACGCCGATTTCGGCGATCGGATGCTGCGCTCAACCTGAAGAAAAAAGCCCCGCCAACAGATGTGGCGAGGCAGTTGATTTGAACAAGCAAAGGATGATGCCCCCGATGGCTGACGTCAACACCCCATCATCGATCGCTCCGCTGAAGAACGTTACGGCGATGATGTCGATGATCAAGCGCCTGCAGGACCGGCCGAACGGCCTCGAAGCCTTCGGCGTGTTCTCCGGATATCCGGGCCTCGGCAAGACAATCGCGGCCTCCTACGCACGCAACAAAGCGCGGGCGATCTACCTTGAGATCGGCTCCACCTGGACCAAGAAAGACTTCCTGAAGAAGCTGCTCATCGAGCTCGACGAGCCCAACGGCAAGGGGACGCTCACCGATCTGGTCGACCGGGCGATCGGCATCCTGGCCGGCGATCCCGACCAGGTGATTCTTCTCGATGAAGCGGACCGACTGCTTGATCGCAAGATCATTGAGATCGTCCGGGACCTGCATGACAAGCTGCAGATCCCGGTGATCCTCGTCGGCGAAGAGCGCCTGCCGATGAAGCTGGGCGCTCCGGAGTTCGAGCGCGTGCACAGCCGTGTTCTGGAATGGACGCTGGCACAGCCCTGTGACCTCGACGACGGTCGGTACCTGGCTGACTTCCTCGTGCCGAAAGTCGAGATCACCGACGAGCTCCTCAGCGAGATCATCCGCCAAACCAGAGGCAACGCGCGGCGCATAGCGACCACGCTGTATCAGGTTGAGGCTGCCGCGCTGCAGTCGGGTGCCCAGCAGATGAGCCCGAGCACCTATTCGGGCCCGATCCACACCGGCGAGGCGCCCACGCGCTACCGCAGAAAGGACGCGGCATGAGCGCCTACTTGGAAATAAGTGTTTCCGGTAAGCCGGTCCTGCGCGGTCAGGCGTTTTGGTGGGAGAAGCTGCGCGCGATGGGCGCAGGTTCCACCTTCACCGCAGCCGGGCTGGATGCGTTGGGTAATGACCCTCACAGCGCCAACGTCCGGGACTTCGTGCGCCGCCTGGTTGCAGCCGGCATTGCATCGCTTGATCACGAAGAGCCGAACCCGCGCGGCGGGTCGCCGACCAAGGTCTATCGGCTACAGCGAACGCCGCGGAGGCTTCCGCCCCTCACGCGGTCCGGCAAGCCTGGCCTGCAGCAGCTGGGCCAACAGAACATGTGGAACCAGCTTCGGCTGGGCAAACCGACCACCGCCAGGGAGCTGGCGGATTTCTCATCAACCGACGAGGTGCGCGTCAGCCTGGGATCGGCGAAGGCCTATTTGGGGCACCTTAACGGCGCGGGTTACCTCCTCATCACCCGCGCCTCAAAGGGCTCTCGGCCAGCCTCCTACAAGCTGAAACCAGGCAAGAACACCGGCCCGAACGCGCCCTTGATCCTCACTGGCAAAGTCGTCTTCGACCCCAACACAGACGAGGTTCCGTCCAAGCTGGAAGCTGAGGTCTCGGCATGAGCGCGGCCTTCCAAAGGATCGACTTCGTCGCCCGCGCCTATGAGGCATGGGGAGATGATCCGCCCGAATTTATCTTGGAACTTGCAGTCGCATGCCGAGACGCGAGCCAGACAGCTGTTGCGAAGCGCATCGGCTATTCGAGCTCAGTTGTCAGCCAGGCGATTTCCCGGACCTATCGCGGCGATATGAACCTCGTCGAAGAGCGCGTTCGTGGCGCCCTAATGCAGGAAACGGTGCGGTGCCCGGTTCTGGTCGAGGTCACTCGCGACGAATGCCACAACTGGCAGAAGAAGCCGTTCGCATCGACCTCGGGTCTTCGGGTGAAGCTGTACCGCGCGTGCCGCTCCGGCTGCCCCCATTCCAGACTACAACAGGAGTACGACTGATGAACGATCCTCGCCCCTTGTCGAGCATGATCGGTGCTGCCGAAAGCGTGCTTGATCAGGCCATTACAGACAAGCAACCGATCACGGCTGAGACCGTCGCCAGCCTCCAGGAGACGATGATTTTCTGGATGGAGTACGCCAAGCAACAAGAGCTGCACGCGGCCAGCCTTGAGGCCGAGAACGCGAACCTCAAGGCGCTGCTGCGGATGCCAAACGAGCTCGGGCCGGAGGTGTTTACCGGCAACGTTGTGCCGATCGGAGGCTTCCGCTCGTGAGCAGGTCAAACTTCGTTTTGGGCGTGTTCGACGATCATCTGTTCAGGTTCGTCTTGCGGCAGGCCGCGTCGGCGCTCGATGTCTCACAGAACGACATTCTATCCAGCCGTCGCTCCACGTCGTGCATCGAGGCGCGGCATCTGGCGATGTACCTGATGAAGGCGTCCACGACGCTCTCCTATCCGGAGATCGGCACGGTGTTTGGTCGGGACCATACGACGATCCTGAGCGGCGTGCAGCGGCACGAAGAGCGCATGCGCAGCAGCCCGCAGATGCACAAGCGGACCGCCACTATCATAAAGCGTATCGAGGATTTGAAGGGCGAAATGACCGTCCCAAAAGACGACGGTTCGACGGTCTCGATCTCAGATCGCTCGCCGGTTGCGCTGACCATCGCCTCGGCCACCACCGATCGGCCCACGCACCCATTTATCCGGCAGCAGATCGCCCGCCGTGTCCGCGAGGCGGCGCAATCCCTGAATTTTGCTGATCGCAACCTGCAGACGGCTTTAGCCGCCGACCTACTGAGGGAGCCGGCTGCGTTTGCGAAAGCCATCGACGATCTGCGCGAGAATATCGCGGCGTCCCGTGCCGCGCTGCTCGACCCCATCAAACCCTATGCAGAAGACGAGGAGGCTGCCTAGCCATGCAGACGACACCACCAACCGTCGAGGTCGACGGCAACCAGTACATGAGGGACGCGAAGGGTGCTCTCGTGCCCATCGATCTCGTGAAGGCACAGCACAAGCTCGAAGACGACACAGTTCGCAAGTGCATGGAATTTGCGCGCGACTTGAGCGCTAAAATCGCCCGCTTCAAGGGCAACACCTTTGCCGATTTGAACGCGTTTCAGGCGCTCCTCGAAGAGCAGTACGGCGCGCGCGCAGGCGGTGCGAAGGGCAACGTCACGTTCCAGTCTTACGACGGCACAATGAAGGTGCAGGTCCAGATTGCTGACCAGATCGCCTTCGGGCCCGAGCTGCAGTCCGCGAAGAAGCTCGTGGACGAGTGCCTGGTCGAGTGGGGCGCCGAAAGCCGCGAAGAGTTGCGCGCGCTCGTGAACCGCGTCTTCAGCGTCGAAAAAGAGGGCGAGATCAACAAGGCCGAGCTCTTCTCACTCTTGCGGCTTGAGATCGAGGATCCCAGATGGCTCGCCGCGATGGACGCCATCCGCGACGCGATCCGGGTCACGGGGACCAAGGAGTACGTCCGCTTCTATCAGCGCGCCACACCGCGCGACCGGTGGGAGCCTGTCACGATCGATCTGGCGAGGGCGTGATGGGTAAAACGTCGCTGAAACGCACCCCAACAAAGACACGGCATGAGCAGGCGCGGCTAGCCGTTGTCGACGCTCTGAAACCCTTTGAGGCCGATGGCATGAGCGTCGAGGAGCTCGTGGCTACACTAGCCATCTTGATCGGGCAGTTTTCAATCTTCTTCGACGGGCAGGAGTGGACGCCAGAGCAGGTCGTTGAGCTGGTCAAGATCAACATCGCTGAGGGCAATCGCAACGCCGTAGCGAACACGTTCGGCGGTCACCCCGCGGGGAACGCCTGACATGACCGATGGGACCAACCGATACGTCGAGGGAATGAAGCTGACGGCGCAGCTCGCCGATCCTGCGTTCAGGGCTGCTCTTGAAGAGAGGTTGCTGGAAGACATCACGGGCTGCGACGACCGCGCCCAATCAATCATCGACGACCTGCAGGTGCTCCCGGAGGCTCAGCAGTACTTCACGGTGATCTACGTTGTCGCTTTTTGGTGCTTCGCAAGGCGTCGCGAGGGAGACCCATCAGAGATCATCGACCACCTAGCCACAGTCGCCAGGGCCGCCGTGGGGGCTGGGTCCAGATCAATGGAGTCCGACTGACATGAAGAACAAGCTCTCTGACCTCAACAATCACCTGTTCGCGCAGTTGGAAAGGCTGTCGGACGAAGATCTAACCAACGAAGAGCTGGAGAAGGAAATCTCCAGAACCGAAGCGATTGTCGGTGTCACCGACAAAATCGTGCGCACAGCCGATCTGCAGCTGAAAGCAGCCAATCTATACGCCGAGTACGGCGCGATGATTGTCGACCACTTGCCAGCCATCGAAGGCAAGAAGTCATGAAGGGCACGCCCATCACGTACAGCGCGACGGAGCTTTGGTGGATTGAACGGCACAAAGAGCTGCCTCGGCGCGAGGCGCATGCGCTCTTTTGCAAGGTGTTCTGCCGAGACGACGTGAGCCTGACCAACTTCGCCGCGCTCTGTAAGCGGCGGGGATGGTTCACTGGTCGCACTGGCCGATACGAGAAGGGCGCTGTTCCGCTCAACAAGGGGCGCAAAATGCCGTTCCACCCTGCCTGTGCGGCGACGCAATACAAGGCGGGAAACCTGCCGCACAACACGAAATTCGAGGGTCATGAACGGCTCAACAAAAACGGCTATATCGAGGTCAGCGTCCGAGAGACCAACCCTCACACGGGCCATGAGCGCCGATACGTTCAGAAGCACCGCTGGCTTTGGGAGAAAGCAAACGGTCCAGTCCCCGAGGGCCATGCCCTCAAGTGCTTGGACGGTGACAAAACGAACACCGATCCGGCGAACTGGATAGCCATCCCCAAGGCGCTGCTTCCAAGGCTCGCCGGCCGAGCCGACCGGGGTCAGCCTGGATACGATCAGGCACCTGCCGAGCTGAAGCCCGTCATCCTTGCCAGCGCCCGTCTTGCCCATGCCGCGAAGCAGGCAAAGGAGCGCCGGTCATGAACACCATGGGCGCAATCCATGCGGCGCTGCGGGCGCGTGATATCGACAAGGAAGACGCGCGGGACCGCTTCGAGCGTGTGACTGGTCTTCGCAGCCTGAAGGCCATGGACGATGACCAGCGCCAAGCGGTGCTGACCGATCTCAATTCAGACGGCTTCAAAGGCCCTTCAAAGCCGCGTCGACGAACCCTCACCGGACCGTATGCGAAGAAGCTTCAAGCGCTCTGGATCGCAGGTTGGAACCTTGGGCTCGTGCGCAACCGGGATGACAGGGCGCTGCTCGCGTTCGTGAAGCGCCAGACCGGCCTGGAGCATACGCAGTTCCTGTATGACGCGGCCAACGCAGCGAAGGTCATCGAGGCGCTGAAAGCATGGCTCGCCCGCGAGGGTGGCGTTGAGTGGGAACTGGATCCGCTGATGAGCGCCCTTTATCGCACTGCAGGTCGCAGGATCGCGTGCGCGCAGATGCGTAAGATCGTCCCCGAAATTTGTGTTGGCGATGTGCTTGATGAGGTGCTGGCAGAAGCCAGCCTCCAATACTGCGGCCAGCCAGTACCAAGCCTGGAAGAAGAGCACCATTGGATCCCCGTCATGAACGCGCTCGGCCGGCAAGTCCGGGCGAAGAAGGCGGCATCATGACCGGCCGCTCCAAGAGACTTCTCGACAGCGCTATCGAAATCCGCAGGCTGCGCGAGCGGATCGACCTGCTGGAAGAGGAGCTGCGCCAGCTTCGAGAGAGCCTGAAGCCGCCAGAGACGCTGCGCATCCAGATTGCGGACGCATTTCGCCTAAGCCGCGTTCAGGCATCGATCCTGGCCACGCTTTTCGGCGCCAGGTCTGTGACCACCGAACGGCTGATGATGCTGGTCGATACGGTGACGACGGGCAATCCGGACCGCGATCTGCTGAATATCGTCCGCGGTCATGTAAGCGGGCTTCGCAAGGCTCTTAGCCCGCACTGCATCGAGATCGAGAGCGTGTATGGCGACTTCTATCGGCTACCTGCTGCATCGAAGACGCGGATCATCCGGCTGCTCAACAAGGTGGCGGCGTGATGGCCTTACTCGATGAAACCAAAGCTGCGCGCCGTCTGCTCAATCTGCGTGCATTGAATTATCAGCATCGCCGCAGTCATCTCCTCTCGCTCGCGCGAGCGGGCTCTGAAGGAGGCTTGGAGCACAGTGTTGAAGTCGACATTGTCGGGGTCGACGTTCTCTTGAGTGAAGTCGACGAGCGCGTTGTACCTGTAATGCAGGCCGCAGAACTCTTCGAAGGCAAGCATTCGTCCGAGTTCGCTTGCAAGGTTCAGTTGATCATCGGCAAAAGCGGGCGTCGCGATCAGGCAGGCAATCATCGCGATGATGCGCATCGGTGCTCTCCAACTCGATTGAGCCGATACCGTAGCTGTGCGGACCAGTCCGGACAAGGTCCGCTCGTCCAGCCCCTGGGTGGCGTGGGCTGATGGTCGCGTACAACTTCCAACGGCAGTTCTGGCTGCCGATCCGAGCCGGCACCAAGCGCCAAACCGTCAGAGCGCACAGGAAGCGCCACGCCCACATTGGCGAGCCCATCCAGCTGTACGGCGGGATGCGCACGAAGCAGTGCGAGAAGCTCATCCCCGACCCGTTCTGCATCGGCATCGACGACATCGTCATAAGGCTTCAGCAAGCGGCAGCGGGCACGCACATGTGGGTCGAGATCAATGGCTGCCCATTGGATGAAGCCGAAGTCGCGAGCTTCGCAAAGGCTGATGGCTTTCTCAGCGCGCCCGAGTTTGGGCACTTCTGGCTCAAGACCCATGGTCCAGGCACGTTTGAGGGAGTGGTGATCCGCTGGGGCACCGAAGACCAGGTGCCATCCTCATGAGCACCGAGCGGGTCGACTTCCAGCAGCTCATCGACGAGGCCGAAGACCTGGTCAGCGACGCGCAAAACCAGCTGACCTGCGCAGCTGCTAACCTTGCCCTTGTCGTTGGCCCCCTCGCCGCATGCCATCGCGTTGCCGAAATCACGATCGAGCTTCGCGAGCAGGCACAGCGCGAAGGACTGCTTCCAGCGTCACCAGCCCGCAAACCTGAAAAGGACTAGCGGGAGATGGCGACACCTCTTTTCCCCGACGCCATGACTCCAGCTTCGCCGGCCGTGCGGCAGGTCCATATCGGGTCGCACACGCTCTACCTGGCGAACGCCTACGAGCTGGTCCCACGCCTCGGCTGCTTCGACGGGATGATCACGGATCCGCCCTACAAGATCAACGTTTCGGGCGGTGGTCGTTTTCGGGCCGCTCGTCAGCACACGACCGAGATCGGCAAGCGCGGTCTCGATCGAGGCTTCGACCTGGAGATCCTCTCCTGGAAGTTTGCGTATGGCATCGTCTGCTTCTGCCACAACGACCAGCTCGGCAATGTGATCACGCGGCTGAACACGGGCTTCCATCGGCACGCGGTGATCAGCTGGCACAAGGACAATCCGATGCCGGTGGCCAACAAACACTACCTGCCGGACACAGAATTTTACGTGCATGCCTGGCAGCAAGGCTACGCCCCGATTGGAGAGCTCAAAGATAAGGCCCGGCACATCACGACAGCTGTCGGCAAGTCGCCCTTCAGCCATCCGACCGTCAAGCCCGACGCGGTTATGGACAAGATCCTCGCCAACGTGCCCGGCGAGACGATCTGCGACCCGTTCATGGGGACGGGTTCAACCGGTGTTGCGGCCATCAAAGCGGGCCGTCAATTCACCGGCATCGAGATCGATCCCGAATTCTTTGAGATCGCTTGCCAGCGCATAAGGACCGCCGTCGCAAAGCACGAGGGTTTTGACGGGGCGAACGCGTGAAGTCGGATCACATCATCCCCGGCATTCCGATGCCGCCAAGCCTGACCACCTACCTCGAAGTGCTCGGAGAAGATGACACGCTGAAGCTCATCATGGAGCTGGGCGGCGCGCCGATCTACTTCACCGAGAACCCCAAGACGCGATCCCGGATCGCTGGCGTCGTTGGCCACGATAAAGCCGCTGCCCTTGCGCGCGAGCTCGGAATGGGGTCCCATCACCTACCGAATGCAAAGAGGTGGGCCGCCTATCAGTATCGGCGGCGCAACGTGCCTGACCGTGAGATCGCCCGCCTTTTAAGGGTGTCGGACCGCACGGTTGCAAGCTGGCTCAAGCGGCATACCGACAGCGCTCAAGCCGAGCTCCCATTCTAACAAGGGGCGAAGCTGTTTCGCCCCGTATTTCCCGAAAGCCTTCGACCATGATGCCGGCATCACCCCCTCAGGAGGATGCGTGCGCATGTCGGAACCTGCAGTCATTGATCAGCTGATGGAAGGCGGCGGCGAAGCCGGCCTCGGGTCGGCTATTCGCAACGCCGCGAAGCGGTTGGGCTGCGAAGAGGCAACCCTTCAGGCGATCCTCGAAGTCGAGAGCCGTGGCGAGCCGTACGATGCCAAGGGACGGCTCATCATCCTTGTCGAAAAGCACATCTTCCGCCGCATGCTGCCCCAAAGCCTGCGGGCGCGAGCCGAGCGTGCGGGTCTGGCAAAGCGCTCCTGGTCGCGGTCGAACTATGGTGGCCAAGGAGGTCCAGGCTCCGATCGGCGGTGGGCGCTCCTCAAGCGCATGACCGAGATGCACGAGACGGCCGGGCTCAAGTCGGCGTCCTATGGCGGTCCGCAGATCATGGGCTTCAACCACCGGGCGGTGGGCTACGGCACCGTGCAGGACTTCGTGTTGGCGATGGCTGCGAATGAAAGCAGCCAGGTCGAGGCGTTTGTTCGCTTCCTCGAAAGCGTCGGGCTCGCCGAAGCATTGCGCCAGCGCGACTTCCGGACCGTTGCCCGCAAATACAACGGCTCGGGCCAAGTCACGCGCTACGCGCGGATGATGGAGCGGGCCTACACCAGGATCAAAGGCAAACCGCCACAGATTCGAGGTGAGATGCGCAGGCGCGCCCTGCGCGTCGGGTCTGAAGGTTTCCGGGTGCGCGCGCTCCAGGAGCGCCTCAACGAGCTTGGATACCCGACGCACGTCGATGGCGACTTCGGTGACCTGACCGAGAACTCCGTCCTGGCCTTCCAGAAGGACAATGGTTTGACGATCGACGGTGTCGTGGGCCCGCAAACCGAAGCTGCTCTCGAAGTGGCTGTGCCACGTTCGCAACGGCCGGCGCAGGACCGCGAAGATATGACCGTGTCGGATCTCCGCAAACGGGGCTCGCAGACGGTCAAGCATGCCGACCGGGGCGGGCTGCTCGGCTGGATCGCTGCGCTGTTCGGTGGCGCGGTGACGGTGGCCGAGAATGATGGGTTGGTTGCCGCGGTCCCGATTGTCGGCGAGCAGGTCTCCCAGGCCGTTGAGACGGTCGCGCCCGCGACGAGTTGGCTGGCTAGCAACCTCGGTCTGGCGCTCGTGCTGTTCGGC
>JBCCPK010000010.1 GCA_039024915.1 Pseudomonadota bacterium | reverse complement strand
GTAACTATAACGGTCCTAAGGTAGCGAAATTCCTTGTCGGGTAAGTTCCGACCTGCACGAATGGCGTAACGACTTCCCCGCTGTCTCCAGCATAGACTCAGTGAAATTGAATTCCCCGTGAAGATGCGGGGTTCCTGCGGTCAGACGGAAAGACCCCGTGAACCTTTACTATAGCTTCACACTGGCAATTGTGTCGTCATGTGTAGGATAGGTGGTAGACTATGAAGCCAAGCGCCAGCTTGTGTGGAGTCATCCTTGAAATACCACCCTTGAAGTCATGATTGTCTAACCGCGGCGCAACAACGCCCGGGACAGTGTGTGGTGGGTAGTTTGACTGGGGCGGTCGCCTCCCAAAGAGTAACGGAGGCGCGCGATGGTAGGCTCAGACCGGTCGGAAATCGGTCGTTGAGTGCAATGGCATAAGCCTGCCTGACTGCGAGACTGACAAGTCGAGCAGAGTCGAAAGACGGTCATAGTGATCCGGTGGTCCCGTGTGGAAGGGCCATCGCTCAACGGATAAAAGGTACTCCGGGGATAACAGGCTGATGACGCCCAAGAGTCCATATCGACGGCGTTGTTTGGCACCTCGATGTCGGCTCATCGCATCCTGGGGCTGGAGCAGGTCCCAAGGGTTTGGCTGTTCGCCAATTAAAGCGGTACGTGAGCTGGGTTTAGAACGTCGTGAGACAGTTCGGTCCCTATCTGCCGTGGGTGTAGGAATATTGAGAGGATCTGTCCCTAGTACGAGAGGACCGGGATGGACAGACCTCTGGTGGACCTGTTGTGGCGCCAGCCGCATTGCAGGGTAGCTATGTTTGGAATGGATAACCGCTGAAGGCATCTAAGCGGGAAACCAGCCTCAAAACCAGTATTCCCTTGAGAGCCGTGGAAGACGACCACGTTGATAGGCTGGGTGTGGACGTGCAGCAATGCATGAAGCTTACCAGTACTAATTGCTCGATTGGCTTGATTGCCCTCATTTACCCATACACATGCAAACCAGCCTTCCCTTATGGTGGAGTGGCTGGACAGGAACAGGGCCTCCGTTCACGCGGAGAGCTGAAGACCAAAATCACACCGCATTCTTTGCCGGCCTGGTGGCTCGAGCGAGGAGCCTGCACCCGATCCCATCCCGAACTCGGCCGTGAAACTCCTCAGCGCTGATGGTACTTTGTCTTAAGGCACGGGAGAGTAGGTCGTTGCCAGGCCTGCAAAGAATGGGGCTTCGTCTCTTTATTACCCTTTTAAAAAACCCCGCTGTGGTTCGCCGCAGCGGGGTTTTTTGTATGTGATGCTCATGCAAGACCCGCAAACGCGTCTGACGTTGGTATGATCGAGTAGAGCCCTGAGCAAGCGGAACCCTAATCCAGCGACGGTGCGCAGGAGGCGTTGTGCACTCTGCTTTGCGAGGTGCCTCTGCTTGCCGCGTGCTTCTGCCTGCCACGTGCTCCTGCTTACGCAGTCTGACCGCCTTGACGACCGCGGTGTGAGCGGACCTCATGATACTGCATCCAGCCGTCACACCGCTGTGCTCAGCTACCTCAACAGGAAGGTCTTCATGAGTTTTCGTTCAGGATTCAGACTTACGCTGTTATCGCCAACCTCCATCGCGTTGGTGATCGTTGCGGCGTTTCTTACAACAGGCGCAGCGCTTGCCAACCAGATCCAGAACCAGGTGGCGAGCCTGGCTAATCACCATTCTGCTAAAGCGTTCTTTTCCGATAATACGCTGATATACCACGACGGTGCAGTTGGAACGGTCGCCATGCAGCTTAGCTCTCAAGGCAATCGGGCCGATATCTGGTACCCAGGTGGCGACACCTTGGTGGTTGGCCGCTGGGCAGCAGCATCTTTCCCTCTTACGAACGGACGAAATAGGAACATTTTGTGCCTTTATGTTCGCAACGGGATTTCTGTGGTCCCTCGAGGGCACGATACTGGGCTGATCCAGGACAACATTTCGGCTTGTTATTTTCTCGACGACTTTTCCCGCAACATCGTCTCGGTGGTGGCTGGTGATCCCTACGGTCTGTTCCGGGCAAACCGAGCGCCCAGCCTTATCCCTGACAAGCGTCGATACAGCGCCCAGTCGCTGTTGCGCATGGCGGGCGGTTAGTGCGCCCTCGTTCCAGAACCTCGCTTGAAGCGGTTGTCTGAGGGAGTAGGTCGTTGCCCGGCCTGCAAAAAATGGGGCGCTTGTCTCTTTGTTGCTCTTCGAAAAAACCCCGCTGTGGTTCGTCACGGCGGGGTTTTTCGTTTTGGGCGGCATGTGAATTGTTCCTTGATGGCCTCGATGCTGTGCAGTGGTACGCGCAGCACCCTCAGTCTAGCGAGCTCTCGCTGCCTTGGTGGCCCCCGCTTCGCGCATCAAGGCTTCATGTTTCTCGACCATGTGCGGTATGCCGATTTCCGCATAGAGATCACGCGACTTCCGCCAACTTTCGCAGGCGCGGTCGAGGTCGCCGCGCGTTGCGTAGAGAATGCCGAGATTGCCGTATTGGTTGGCCATGCCCTCTTTGCTGCCGAGTTCAGTATTAAGCGCGAGGCTCTTTTTAAAGGCCGGTTCTGCGCGGTCGAGGTCGCCGCGTGTTGCGTAGAGAATGCCGAGATTGCCGTATTGGTTGGCCATGGCCTCCTTGCGGCCAAGTTCGGTGTTGAGGCTCAGGCTCTTTCCATAGGTCTCCTCTGCGCGGTCGAGATCGCCGCGAGTGAAGTACAGGTTACCGAGATTACCGTAGTTGTTCGCCATACCTTCCTTGCGGCCAAGTTCGGTGTGGAGGATCAGGCTATTTTCATAAGCCTCTTCGGCGCGGTCGAGGTCGCCGCGTTTCCAGTAGAGGTTGCCGAGATTGCCGTATTGGTTGGCCATGCCCTCCTTGTGTCCGAGCTCGATGTGGATGGCGAGGCTCGTTTCATAGGCCTCTTCGGCGCGGTCAAGGTCGCCGCGTGTTTTGTAGAGGATGCCGAGATTGCCGTACTGGCTGGCGATGCCCTCCTTATGGCCAAGTTCAGCGTTAAGGGCGCGGCTCTCTTCAAAGGTCTGTTCTGCGCGGTCGAGGTCGCCGCGCGAAAAATAGACGGTGCCGAGATTGCCGAGTGAGACAGCCTCGGCCAATTTGTCGCCTTGCTGGTCCGCCAATTCGCCGACCTTCAGATAGGCTTGCTCCGCTTCCTCAAGTTTACCAATACGGGCCAGCAGTAACCCGAGCTGGTTCCAGCCATCCATGTCGTCCGGATCGAGCTCCGTGGCGCGGCGATAGGCGGCGAATGCGTCCTGCGTGTCGTTCAGGAAGGCCAGCGCACCGGCATTGCGCAGGGTCGCGGCAGCAGTTTTTTGGCTGTTGGTTCGTACCGCTGTAGCCGCCTTTTCACCCTCTTCGAGCGTGCTTTCCGCTTCCGCTACGAGCACATCATAACCCTTGTCCGGGTCGTGCTCCGACAGCGCTTCGGATGCAGCGCTGGGGCGGTTGCCCTCGCGCGCCGCCATCTTCTCGATTTGAGCATAGGCAGATGCGAGCTGCTCCTTCAGACCTTCGATTTCGGATGCCTTGGCGTATTGCTCGTCCGTCAACCATTTGTGGAGGGCGTCTTGTCGGTCATCGACTCGCTGCAGCGTCTCATTCGCCTGCGCAATTCCCTCAACCACCAGTGCTTCAAAAGCGCTCTGCGGGCCGTAGAGCTTACTGTGAATACAATCGAGTAAGTGCCGAAGTGCCGCCTGGCGCGTGGAGTGCGAGTCAGCAAAGGCTTTCTGCCAATCTTGCCATGCGCTTAGGTCCTCTGGCAGTGCGTCCTTCGCACGTTTGAGCACAATACCCGTCAGCGCGTCGGGGCGGCCATGCGCTTCCCGCACGAGGTCTGCGACCGTAACGGCTTCTGCCGCTCTAATGTACTGCGGCCCGAATTCCTCCAAGTCAGCGAGGATCGCGTCCGTATCCTCAATGCGCTCAGCTTTGAAATGCGCTTTGAGATCGCGCTCCAAGAGCTTGCACATCTTCTCGAACGAAGGGCTTCGGGTTCCTTGCCCCCAGAAATGCGCGAGCACCGAACCGCTGGCTGAGCCAAAAGACTCCAGCGCACCGGGTTCATCTCCCTCGGACAGTTTGTACAGCGTAACCACCGCGCCGAAGCAGGCCTTTGCCGCAACATATGCTGTGACGGACATGCGAAACTCCCTCCGCCTGAAAAGGTAGGCATCGCAGCGCGCATCGGCAAGTTGAAGGGGGCCTACCTGCAGAAACGCGGGGCCGTTCGCCTCTGCCTACACCAGCCTACGCTCCCTGATCGCGGCGGCGAGGGTGTCCAGCGGGTCCGTTTGCAACGGTTGGCACCGTTCAAGAAGCGCGGCAAAGGTCGGACGATCGGTTACGCCCGCTTGCAGATGGGTGACCGCCAAAAGGTTCTGATGCTCAAGATGCCGGATGTAGGCGCTGTCCGTATCGGTTCGTGGATCGCGGTTGCTCGACAGAACCACGGTTGGCACGCCGGCATAAACCGCTTCGGTGACCATCGAGCTGGAATCGCCCGTCACGAAAGCCGCCGACGCGCCCAGCAGCATCGCGCGGACGCCGGAGAAGGGCAGCTCGGAGGCTGCATAGAAACGCAGCGCATCGGGATCGCGCTGAGCGATTTTTCGCGCTGCCGCGACCCAGCTATCGGGGGTGCGGCGCGAGCCGATGATCGCGAGCGTCTCGATAGCTTGGCTTTCGCGCCAGTTGGCGGCCTCGACCAGGAACCGTTCAACGGCATCAGCCGCAATCGGCTCTGCATCTGTCGGCCCGCCCAAAAGGACGACGCCTGTCGCCCTGTCCGCGTCGGTTTGGGCGGGGCGGAGAGTTCGGTCAACCGCCGCTGGCTTCAGGCCGATCCAGTGCCTGGGCGTGGTCGCAAGCGCTGGGTCGATGTGCAGCACCATGCTGAAGAGCTCCGGCGAAAGGCCGCGCAGAGACCCGACCGCGATGTTCGGCACGCCGTACTGCCGGGCCAGAAGCGCATTGGCCGCAAGCGTATCGCCGCCCGTCGAGACGACCATGTCGGGCGCGGTCGCGCTGTCCTCTTTGGAGAGCGAGGCAATGGCTGTTGTCAGTCGGACCGAACCGGTTTTTGCCAGAACGTGGCGGGCAAAGCGTTGCTGCTTGAGCTGACCGAGACGACGTGGCGTAACGGTCGGTTTGCGGCCCAGCGCGCGTTCAACGGCCATGACCACGCCGTCGCTCTGGTTTTCGTGCCCCGGTCGCCCGTCCGTCAGCAGAAGAATGTGGAACTCAGAGTGTTGCGTCATCAAGCGTTTGACGAGGGTCGGAGGTGCGCATAGTTGAGACTTTGCCTGCCTTGCTTCATGTTGGCGCAGTTTTCACAGCAGAGCTACCCGCGTGTTGGGTGGTGACGCGCCCCACCGCCACGCTCAACCACCGTCTATCGCGCGATGATCCTCAGTCACGCCCACAAGTTCATCTACATCAAAACGATCAAGACCGCATCGAGTAGCATCGAGGCTGCCCTGTCGACAGTTTGCGGCCCGGACGATGTGATCACGCCGACACGCGACGATCTTTTGGCCCTGCGGGATGCGCGCGGCCCGCAGAACTACCGCATCGACCA
Source organism: Pseudomonadota bacterium (assembly GCA_039024915.1). NCBI lineage: Bacteria > Pseudomonadati > Pseudomonadota > Pseudomonadota bacterium. The sequence continues at coordinate 73,854 of JBCCPK010000010.1, read as the reverse complement.
CCCCGCAAAACCCAAGATTCCACTTTACCGAAAGCTGTTGCGGCGGCCCGAGCGGCATTATCATCCCACGGTGGGGTTTTATGAGCACATGCCAGCCTGGCGCGTGAAGACCTATGTTGGCGACGCGGTTTGGAACAGCTATTTCAAGTTCTCTTTTGAGCGGAACCCTTGGGACCGGCAGGTGTCATTCTACTATTTCAGATCGAAAAACCGCGGACGCGAGGAAACCTTCGCGCAGTTCGTGGCGGACGCGAAGCGGTCTTCGGTCGATAATTGGGGCCTTTACACGTTGGACGATACGCCAGCTCTCGACTTCATTGGTCGGTACGAGACGCTCGAAGATGACTTTGAGAAGGTCAAACAGGCGTGTGGGCTGCCCGAAAGCCTTTCATTGCCCGTGCACAACACATCTCAACGGACGTCGGGCTATGTCGAGTATTATGATGATCCGCAGCTGATCGAGACGATTGCGACACGATACGCCAAAGAGATCGCGCACTTTTCCTACGGTTTTGAGCCAGCGATATGACAGAAACGACCCGGGACGCTCTGATCAGCCAGTACACGTCGATTTATGAATCCAAGCGATACGGCGATACGTCCATCAAGAACCTACGTTTCGTGCTGCCGCAGGTGGCTGCTCTGAAGCCGGCATCGATCCTTGATTATGGCTGCGGGCGCAGCAAGTTGGTCGACGCCTTGTCAAGCAGCGTGGGCGCAACCGCGAGCCGGTACGACCCCGCTATTGCGGAGTTCAGTGAGCGGCCCACGGGACAGTTTGACCTGCTGATCAACATCGATGTTCTTGAGCATATCCCCGAAGATGATCTCGACGCGGTGCTCGGCGAGATGCGTGCCCTATGTCGTGAGGCGCTAATCGTTATCGATACAAGGCCCGCGGAGACGCTTCTCCCAGATGGCAGCAATGCGCACTGCACGTTGCATGATCACGCCTGGTGGCACGAGCGGCTGGCGCGGACGTTCGGTCATGTCCACCCGATACAGGTCGCACGACGATCGCGGGCGGCTTTTCGCACATGGTCACTTTCGCCTGCCGAGGACAAACAGGTTGGACGTGCGATTTTTCGCGAACGGCTCGCCTACCGTTGGATGAAGCTGTTTCAGCGGTCCAAACCAGGCAGCGCGGACTAGTCTCTTGGCGGTCGAGGCTGAGCTTCCTTGCCAATTGGGAAAGGCCATTTTTCACGGCCCATGCTCTGTGGGTGCCTATAGCTATTTCAATGGTGCGGCAGACATCTTTCACGCTGATATCGGTCGCTATGCTTCGATTGCGGGCGATGTCACCATTGGGGCAGGGGAGCACCCGCTTGATCGCTTCACGACCCATCCGCTTTCCTGGGGCGGGGGCAGAAGCCGCTTCCGTAATGCGGCCTATGATGCGCTGGCCGATCTGGCACTGGCGCTTGATCCGCATAAGCGCACCATTATCGGTTCGGATGTCTGGATCGGGGCCAAGGCTATCGTTCGGCAAGGCTGCCACATCGCAAATGGAAGCGTTGTTGCGGCTGGGAGTGTCGTGACCGCAGATGTTGAGCCGTTCACGATTGTCGGCGGTGTGCCGGCACGGCCCATCCGGTTGCGTTTGCCGCAGCAGCAGGTGGAGCGTCTCCTAGCCCTTGCATGGTGGGATATCGATCTGTCGGCATGCGGCTTATCAAAGGAGGCCCTCGCCGACGTCGACGCGTTTTGTGAGAGGCTCGAAGCTTGCAAGGCAACGGGCAGACTTAAACCGCTGAAACCAGGCTCGCGCCGATACGGTCGACTGCCCTGGCGCCGGCGATTTGGCTTGCGTTAGCCGGTGGGGTTGGTCTTCGTTCGGTACCGTCCGTTAAATGCCAGCTTTTTGCGATCCGGCCCTTGTTTTTGAAGATGCGCGCTCGTAAGTGAGGTGCTTGCAGCGTCGAAGACGCCTGCTTTGACGCGGGGTGGAGCAGCCCGGTAGCTCGTCAGGCTCATAACCTGAAGGTCGCAGGTTCAAATCCTGCCCCCGCAACCAATTCTCCAGACGACAGTTGGATCTCTAAATCGCGCGTGCAGACGGGTTGAGCTCGCCGCGGCTTGCTGAGTTTCTTCGGCGCAGTCCTTACGCCGCAGCGGCCCCGTCGTTCTCAGCAATGGATGATCTAACCGCCTCGGTGATTGACGGGCAAAGCTGTTCAATTGGAACGGGCCGATGGTGGTAGTAGCCCTGCACCAGGTCCACATCGAGCCACTTCAGGAGATCAAACGTCTCGGCGTTTTCGACCCACTCGGCGACGATGCAGCATCCGAGTTCCTGGCCCATGGCAACGCTGGCCTTCACGACGGCAAGGTTGCGCTCATTGTCATGCAGATCGCGGATGAGGCTACCGTCCAATTTGACGTAGTCCGCTTCCAGCTGGACAAGCGACAGCAAGGTCGACTGGCCGCGACCAAAGTCATCGATCGCAACTTCGCAGCCGGCTGCCCTGAGTTTCTGCAAGACTTCGACCATGCTATCGGCGCCATCATTGACCCCGATTTCCGTCAACTCAATTACGATCCCGCATGTCTCGGATTTGAACGATGACAGCAGATCAATCAGCTCGCCGGTAAAGGACTGCTTCTTGAACGATTGACGCGAAACGTTGACGAAACAGCGGTTTGGCAGGTCCTGCGCGTCCATCGCGGACAGGAGGTCAATCGTCTTGCGCATCACGGCCATATCGAACGAGGGCATCATGTCAAAACGTTCGAGCAGCGGGATGAAGACGCTGGGCAAGATCGGCTTACCATCGGGGCCTTCAATGCGCGACAGAATCTCAAAATGCTTGCCGGCGGCGTTTGCGCTGTCTGACAAGGTGGCGAACGGCTGGGCGAAGAGCTTAAGCGTGTCGTTCGCGATGCAGTTTTCGACATGCCGAAGGACGAGCGCTTCGCGGCCCATCGCCTCATCATGGGCGTCGGTCGAAAAGCAGACCGCATCGCGCCCGGCGCTTTTGGCGGCGTAACAAGATGCGTCCGCCTGAGCGAGAACCTCCGCAACGGTCGTGGCGCTTTCATCGATGATGCAAACTCCCACGCTGATTGTGACATCGAGCGTCTGTCCGTCGCATGTGAAATCTGTTCCAGCCACGGCCTGACGGATTTTCTCCGCCCGGTGCGCTATGTCGCGCTCGTCGGTGCACCGGAGCAAGACAGCGAATTCATCGCCGCCCCACCGGCCGCACAAATCCTTCTCGCCAAGGGCCGAAACAACGCTTCTTGCTAGCTCAACGAGAACATGATCGCCGGCAGCGTGCCCGTAGACGTCGTTGACCAGCTTGAACCGGTCCACATCGATAAAGCACACCGCTGTCCCCGGCTCGCGCTTTTCGAGGACCTCCTCCAGGTGTTCAACAAAGGGCTCGCGCTTGAGGAAACCGGTCATCTGATCATAGCGCGCCTGGTAGGCGAGCTTGTCGGACATGGCCTTAACGTCGGTGATATCCTCACACATTAAAAGAACGCAGCGCTCACCGCTTTCAACGGTGAAACGTCGCGCGCTTTGGCGCGACCAGATCAGCGAACCGTCCCTGCGCTTCATCTGAACCGTCCGAGTGATGGTTCCCGGCCCCGTCTGGCTCAGCACGTCATCGACAATCAGGTCATCGGCATCGACCAGCAGATTCCGCAAGTTGGAGCCGATCATTTCGTTCTGCTGATAACTGAAATTGTCAGCTGCGAACGAAGAGGCCTTTCGTATCGTGCCGTCTGCTTCAACGATCATCAACAGCAGCGGGCACTCGTCGATCATGTCGGACAACTGGGCTTCGCTACGCTTGAGGTTGGCGGTTACACGTTCAATGGTTGCCATCGCGCGCGAAAAAAAGCGCCCACCAAGAAGCGTGACGCCCGCGACGATCATGATGGAGGCCGCCAGCAGGGTGGTCTGAAGGTTCGAGTCCTGCCGCGCCTGCAGGACCGTCTCCGTCAACGCCCTGTTTGCACGATCGACCTCGCCGTCCGCCACCGTATTCAACACGCGTTGGATCCGATCGAGATGCGCGCCAAACGGCTCAATGAATGTAATGACTGCGGCGAAATCGATCTCCAACATGCCGCCAACGAAGATCATGGCATCACGTTGTGTGGCGAGGTCATTGGTGGCCTGCAGTAGACGTTCTGATTGGCGGGGGTTGGGTACGATCACAGCCAACTCACCCAGTGTCGCGATCAGGTCATCGAGCTGGGCCTCGATAGCTGAGATGCGACTTGCCACGTCTAGCGTGGGTGTCTCGGCAGCGCGCAAAGCAATCGTTTCGTACAGCTGCAAATTGGCGTTACGCAGCTGAGACAGCTGCTCGGTCGCAACCAGTGCGCGCGACATCGCATCGTTCAGCGCCTGTTCGGTTGCCGATGTCACGCGTTGGAGAGAGGTGTTGGCGATGTACCCCACCCCCACAAGCGCGAGAAGCGCCACCAACGGTGAGATAATAAACACTATGCGAACCGAGTTGCCCCGGATCTTACCGTCGATCCCGTCCATGAGACCTCGCCACTGCGACGGCGCCGAGGTCAGAAGGTGGCGGTCATACTGAGGTATGCGCGCCGCTCGGTGACTTGGAAGGCACCGGTCTGCATCTCGGCATCGTTCACTTGCTGAACCAATGCGTTGACGCTTAGGTTATCAGTGAGGGCGTAAGCAGCTTGTAAATCGATGCTTAATTGGTCGTCGATTGTCTCATCAAAGTAAACATCTTCTACAATGTCGATGGGCCCAAGCCCCGGAACGTTTACGGTCACGACGCCGCCCCGGCGCGCCAGAGCTTCAAAATGGGTCCTGTACCGGGCGAACAAATCAACCGTGAATGGCCCATTGGTGTAGCCAACTCGCGCTTCAACTTCATGTTTTGGAGCGTACTGCGATGGGTCGTAGGGCACGCGATTGCCTGGGAAACCGCGAACGGTGTTGAAGAACTCGACGTTATTGAGCGGCAACAGGTAGGAATAAGAGGCTCCCCACGAAAACCCGTTATGGTCGCCTTCAAGGCTAGCTTCAAAGCCGACAAAGTCGAGATCATCATAGTTGCCCACATCGCCAGTCGTTGTGTCGAAGGCCGCAACATTCTGGACATCTTCATTTTGTTGATAGAAGCCAGCAAGCGTCAGGCTGCTATGCAGCTGGTCGATCCGCCGCTCATATCCGATCTCGAAGTTCGTTACCTGCGTCGCCTGAGCTTCGGGGTAGCCGGCATCGACCAACAAGTCGCTGAGCTGAATGCCGCCCAGAACAAATAAGCTGGGAAGTTGCGCGCCTCGACTGACGGTCAAGCGCAGCGTGTCGTACTCGGTTGGCCTGTAAATCCCTGCCGCGGTGAAGCCAAAGTTTGTAATCCCGTTGTCGATGTCATCTGGCGTGTAGGGAACTTTGGGCCCAAATTCGCCATTTGCAAACAAACGAAGATAATCAAACCGGCCCGCCACCGTGGTGCTGAACTGCTCCGTCCAGTCGCGATGCCACATCCCGCTTAGCGCGAAGCCGTCGTAGCCCACCTCGCCGAACGGGTCATCGCCGGGGATCAAGGGTGTGTCATTGTTCTCGATGGTCAGAATGTCGCCGACGACACGTCGGTACTGTGCGGCAAGCCGCACCGTGTCCCGTTCGGTCACTTTGATGGTGTTGCTCAAGTCGGCAATCGTCGTGTCGAGACCTGTCTGAAGATCGTCAACCGCTGGATATTGCAGGTCGGTATGGGTGTGTGAGATCTGCGCGGAGATCAGCCCAAAATCGGTGTCTGCCATGACCGATGCACGCGCCGAAAAAATATCATGATCCCAGGCCAGGTGCAGCCCGGTCGGCTCTGTCTGGTAGTGCTCAGACTCTGCGTAGCTGGCATCAAACGACATGGTGATGCGGTCCGTTGGGTTATATCGGACCTCCGCGGAAACTGACCCCGAGGTTTCTTCGTCGAGCGGCACTGGGTTCTGGACACCGTCGATGGCGCGAGGATCATTGTACGCATTAACACGCTCGAAGCCGAACGAGATGCGCGCGCCTAGATTTTCAGTTATCGCCTGCGAAACGACGCCGGACACCTTGCGAGTCCCATCGGTGCCTACTTCAACCAGGCTTGAAATTTGCTGGTCATCGATCGGGTTAATGGTGACAATGTTGATCACGCCGGCGGCGGCGTTGAAGCCGAACAGAGCCGTATTAGGTCCGCGAACCACCTCGATCTGCTTGATCTCGGCAAGCTGTACCGGCAAGGCGCGCCAAGGTGTGTAGCCGTAGCTGTCGGCGTAAACCTGCTTGTTGTTGACCAGCACGAGAATGCGGTTCTGAGATCCGGTCGCGTATCCCCTGATCGAAACCTGTTGGTCCATGCTGCCTGTCTGCATCATCTGCACGCCGGGGAGGCGGTCGAGCACTTCAGGTATGGTGCGTGCCCCGGAACGGGCGATCTCTTCAGCGGTGATGATATCGAGGTTGACCGGGGAATCGCTCTCGCGGACGGGCTGGCCAGTTGCTGTCATGGTGACAGGCTCGCCGAAGAGGGTCTCGAAACCACTGTAGTCAAGCAGTTGGGCTTGGGCGGGAGCAACAAGGCAGGTCGAGAGCATCAGCGATGCTGCATATGTCTGATGGTGGAGACGAAGAAGCTTCATCACTTAGATCTCCTCCACCATCATCATCAGCGCGGTGGCGAAGCGCACGCCAAACTGGCGTGCAGCGCTGTTGTTGACGACAATGCGGACTTGGGGGCTGCTGGAGACGGCGAGTATGCACGCACCATTTTCGACATAGCGGCGCTCTGTCGTCACGCAGAGGTCCTGCCGGCCAGCAAGTTGCGACCGGACACTCGAAAGTGATCCGTTCGACATGCCCGATGCGAGAAAAAAGACGTTTGCTCCCGATGATCCGATGGCGGAAACCGGAATGGCGGTGGCTGTGATCTGGGTGCGGCGCACGCTTGAGGGCATGCCCGCCACAATGCGTTGTGCATCAACTTGCGAAGCGCCACCATCATGGACCACCGCGACGCGTGCTGTCGCGATTGCTGGTGAAACAAATCCAAATGTGTTGACGGCCACGGAGACGTCGCGCGCGGTGCTTTGACCGAGGGCAACAGTTGTCCCGGTGAGGGCAACAAACGTCAAAATTGACAAGCAAAGAGATAGGCTTGAGCGCATCGCAGCAGGTCCCGGGTCTGCGCGAATTGGTAAACAGGCTAAGTTAGTAATTGGTAAACTACGTACTCTTGCGTCAGGGGTGCGACACCTCTGATGCTTGTACGGACAACGCTTTGAGGTGGCCGCTATTGCCGATCAGCGTGGAAGAGCATGGTTAAAGTGACAACGGGTTGTCGATCTGTTCGCGTCGATCCACCGTGCTGTATCCCTGAAGGACGTTCGTGCGACCCGGATCGTTGCCCGATCGATTGAGATTTATCTTCGTTTTGATGAAAGAGATGTGCCGGTTTTGCCGTCGTGAGGAGGCAATATTTCGGCGCGTGTACTATCATGTGGGAAAATTACGCAAAATAAAGAAATCGTGCCTATACCCAAGGAATGATGGGTAGGCACCAGCGGGCGCAGCCGGTCGCCTTGGCAAGACTTCATTCACGATCCGATTCTGACGCACCTGTAACGATACATCTCTCACGCATGAGCACCGAAGATCGCCTCGAAAGCGCATTAAGACGCATCCTGCGCCCGCTGGCCAGGTTGGCGATCGCCCGTGGCGTTGCGCTGCCATCGTTCGTGCGGATCCTCAAGCGCATCTTGGTGCAGGTTGCGGAAGAAGAGTTCCGAGTGGATGACAAGCCTCCGACCGATAGCCGGATAGCCGTCCTCACAGGTGTTCACCGCAAGGACGTCCGGACCCTGCGCGAAGAGGATGACACGACCACCGGCCAACCGAAGATGCCGATCATTGCGACTGTTCTGGGACGCTGGCTGGCAGACCCGCAGTTCCAGACCGACGAGGCTCGACCAATGGCCTTGCCGCGCCTTCATCAGGCCGACGGGCCATCGTTTGCATCTCTGGTGGAAACTGTCGCGAGCGATGTTCGACCACGCACAATCCTTGATGCCATGGTAACCCGCGGTTCGGTCGTCACCGATGAGGCGACCGATACGGTTCGACTTGTCGGTGATGGTGACATTCCGTTTGCGGACGATGAAGACATGCTGAGCTTTTTTGCGGCAAACCTGCACGATCACGCTGCGGCTGCGGTCCACAATCTGCAGGCACCGCAGGGGGACGATCGGTTTCTTGAGCGTGCGGTTTTTTATTCAGGCCTGACGCCCACCGCGATCAACCAGATCGAAGAAGCAGTTTCAGCGGCAGCGCGGCAGGCGTTGGTCGATGTCAACGCGTTGGCTCGCGACCGGCAACAAGCCGATAGCGGCGACGCTGAGGCGTCGCGCCGGTTTCGTTTTGGTGTGTATTTCTACAGCGATGATGATGGAAGCGGATCATCATCCGATCATGAAGCAGGAAGCGATTAAATGACCATCCGTCTCAGCATGGGCGCGCGTGTTCTGCGAAAACGTATTCTCGGGGTGGGCTTGGTTTTACTTGCCCTCGTTTCTGCTGCCCTTTTTGCCGCGCCCCGCAGTTTTGCGACAGGCGGTGATGAGGGGGGAATTGGCGGCACCGGCATCTTTTTTGGTCAGGTAACGGCGTTCTCCAGCATCATCATGAACGGCGAGCGCATTGCGCTGCCGCAGAGCGTTGGTGTGCGAACCCTGTCGGGCCTTCCGCAGCCCACGGTATTGCTTCCGGGAGACACGGTGTTCCTCACTGCGGAGTTGACCGGCGATGGTCCCGTGGCGAGCCAGATCGTGCGCTTCTTCCCCATCGTCGGTCCGGTGGATTGGTCCCAGTCGTCCCGGCAACTGCTGTCCATCATGGGGACCCGTGTGCGTATTGGTGGATCGGTCTTCACCGACCCCGATGGGCTGATGATCGATTGGTCTGCACTCCCCCGCGACGCTGTTTTTGCGGTCAACGGTATCTGGGAGAATGAAAACATCATCGCTACACGTCTGGTGGTCTTTCCCGCCGGAACAAGTGCCGCGATTTCGGGGATGGTGGTTGACGCGGGCGGCGTGCGCCGGATCGGTGGAACGACGGTTGCGCAAGTTGATGCTGAAACCGGAGATTTCGCCACGCTTATTGGCACGTCAGGTGAAGGCGGGCTTGTGGCGGCATCCGTGCTGTCCGGCCTCGACCGCTATGCCCCGTTTGATGGTCCTGCTCGCCTGTCCGCGTCGGCGGTCTTGTCTCCTGACCCTGTCGGTCCGGGCTTTCACTTGTCGGGGTTTGGCATTCCCATGGATCCGAGTTCACCAGTTCCCCGAACCACCGGGCAACTGCAGGTGTTTAAGGGCACGTATGACGCTCGATTCTTGATAACTGAAGCGCAATGACCGCTTGCCACGCGGCAGCGTGACTCCCGCAGGTATGAAAAACCAGGCGTTAACCTCCGCCGGGGCTTTTTGCTGTAAATTTCAACAGGTGCGGAAATTCCGCCACATAATCGCGCTTCCTGTTGGAACGCAGCCGGGGCGGCGGCGATTGCGTAGTGTTTATGTTATGCGCTTGAAGACTGGGCGGGTCTGCCACCCGCTCTCGCGCGCATGGCTAATTTGTGAAAGGTCCCTGCGATCATCCGCTGCATCCTGCGATTTTCAAGTGACAGGCTTGGCTCACCGGCGCGCGCCCGCACAGGGATAGGCGCGGCGCGGGCAGTCCTGCGCGGCGGAATTATTGGACTCCTTACCCTCAGCCTGACTGTTCCGGCCAATGCCTTTGAGCTTTTCGGTGTGCGCCTTTTCGGTGGCGAATCGGAGACGACCGCTGACGATGACATCATCGGACAGGCCGTTGATTATACCGTTGAGCTATCGGTAAGTGCCGCGCCCCAAGTCGAAGATGAAGACGTTTTCGGGGCGTCAGACATTGAAAGTGCCTCGGCCCTGATCCGTGGACAGGATGAGCCGGGTACAGGCGTTGCTGGCCTGCTAGCGGAGGCGCGGGCGGATTATCGGCGTATTTTGGGGGCGCTGTACGCAGACGGTCGCTACGGCGGAGTGATCTCGATCCGTGCCAACGGCCAAGAGGTTTCCGCTTTGCCGCCGGATGCTCAGCTTGCCACGCCGATTGTCTTCGATATCAGCGTCGACCCCGGCCCGATATATACATTCGGGCGCCTTGATGTCCGCAATCCCGCACCCGTTCCGATCGAGGAAGGCGATGAGGTCGATGGCTTTTTTGACCTTGGATTTACGCCGGGCAGCGTCGCCCGGTCCGGCGTTATCCGACGCGCAGAATCCACGACCGTTGATGGTTGGCGAGAGCAAGGGCATGCGCTTGCCGAGCGACTACCTCGGAGCATCGAGGCAGACCATTCAAGCCGCACCATTGATGTGACCATCGGCGCTGAACCGGGGCCACTCAATCGGTTCGGATCGGTCAGCGTAGAGGGCGCCGACCGTATGGATGCCGACTTCATTGCTTGGATGACCGGTGTTGAGGAAGGCGTCGTCTATGACCCTGACGATATTGAAGCCGCTCAAAACCGCTTAGCCGCTCTTGAAGTGTTTCAGTCGGTACGCGTGGAGGTTGGTGAACAAACGCTAGCGGACGGCAGCTTGCCGGTCACTGTGTTTGTTCAGGAGCGGCCGCTGCGACGCATCGGGGTTGGCGGTAATTTCTCAACCGTCGATGGCGCGGGCGTTGAAGCCTATTGGTTGCACCGTAACCTGTTTGGCGGCGCGGAACGCCTGCGCATTGACGGGCGAATCTCAGGTATCGATGGGACGGACCCCGAGGTTTTCACCCACCGCTTCAACGCAGCCCTGCGTGTACCTGGGGTCATCACGCGCGATACCGTCGGGACCGCCACGGCGACGGCCGAACGCGAGGTTCTCGATGCTTATACCCTCACAGGTATACGCGGGGCAGTGGGTCTGGAGCATCCCTTTACGCCCCGCCTGACCGGTCGAATTGAGCTGGCCGGACGCTTTGCAGAGTTCGATGATCCAGTATTTGGCAGACGTGAATTCCAAAGTGCTGGATTCACCGGGGCCCTCGTTTTCGATGGGCGCGACGTTCCAACGGATGCCACGTCCGGCATCTATCTGGAGGCATCTGCCAACCCGTTTTACGAGTTTTCGCGCAGTGCAGCGGGGGTCGTGCTGCAAGCCGAAGCGCGTGCCTATCAGCGTCTAGGGTTTGGCGATAGGCTTGTGCTGGCGGGTCGGGTGCGCGCGGGAAGCCTTGTTGGGTCATCCATTGCCGACACGGCCCCTGACCGGCTGTTTCTTGCCGGCGGCGGGGGCTCGGTGCGCGGGTACGCTTATCGAAATATCGGGGTAGAACAGCCCGGCGGTAATCTGACCGGTGGGCGCTCGCTTCTGGAAGGGTCACTCGAACTGCGCGCCCGTTTCACCGATACGATCGGCGGTGTGGTGTTTGCTGATGCCGGAATCGTCGATGCCGACAGTTTTGGGAGCTTCAACGAAGATCTGAAGATCGGTGTGGGAGCGGGCCTGAGGTACCGTACACCCATCGGTCCTGTCCGTTTGGACGTTGGTTTCCCGCTCGATCCGGGGCCAAATGACCCGGACTTCGCTGTCTACCTTGGAATCGGGCAGTCGTTCTGATGGTACGTCGTTTCGCAATCCTCGCTCTCGTTCTCGGCGGCTTCGCAGCCATTGGGGTGTTCTTGTCCATGCCGGCACTCGGACAGCTTAACCCCGATGAGGAGCGCTCGCGCTTTCTTGCTTTCGTCGAGGAACAGCTTTCCGGACCGGGGCGTATCATCCGGATCAGCGGCATCGAAGGGGCGCTGTCGTCGGACGCACGTATTCGTCGGATCAGTATCGCGGACGATGAGGGCGCGTGGTTCGTCATCGAAGATGCCGCGATACAATGGAACCGAAGCGCGCTGTTTCGTGGTGAGTTGGATATTGAAAGCCTCCAGGCAGCAAGAATTGCGTGGTCGCGGATGCCTGCGGCACAGGACGAAGCGCCGTCTGTTGAAGCTCGAAGCATCGAGATACCCGATCTGCCTGTTGAGATCGCGATCGACGAAGTCGTTGTTGAGCAGTTCGAGCTTGGCGAACCGCTTTTCGGCCTCGAAGCGGTGTTGCAGGCGCAAGGATCGTTTGCGCTTGCCGATGGGTCGTTGCAAACGGTCCTCGACATTGTTCGGCTTGATGGACCCGGCGGTACTCTGGCGCTTGAGGCGCAATACGCCAACGGAGGGGAACTCGCCCTCTCGATGCTCATCCAAGAGCCGGAAGACGGCGTCATCGCCAATATCCTCAACATTGATCGACGCCCGCCTCTGTCCCTTTCCGTTCAAGGCGAGGGGACGCTCGATGCACTCGTCGGCTCACTGGCCTTGGACGCGGACGAAAACCGTATCCTTGATGGCGATCTGGTCATTGAAGCGACCGATGATGGCCGCGCGTTCGGCGCTGAGATTGATGGACCGATTGCGCAACTGATCGCGCCAGCCTACCGCGTGTTTTTCGGTGATGAGGTCCGGCTTTCTGCTCATGGTGAGGTGCTTGATGGCGGTGGCCTTCGTCTTGACCGTCTGGACCTCGACAGCGGAGCGTTGACCTTGCTTGCTGGCGCCCGCACGACCGCCGATGGTTTCCTTGAGGGTCTCTATCTCGATGCCAACCTTGAACCGGAGGCGGGCAATACTGTCCTGCTTCCGGTTGCAGGCGCGGAGACCAGAATCGGTGGCGGCGCGCTGGAAGTGCGTTACGGCAGCCTCGCTGGAAATCTTGGTCGACCTGGAGCATGGTCAGCCAACGGCGCTTTCCGGTCGTTTCGCTCGGGTACCCTGTCGGCTGAGCAACTTGATCTGGAATTTGGTGGCGACACCGCTGCGCTTGCTGACCCTGAGGCTCGGTCGTTGAGCTTTGCGGGCAACGCAATTGCGCGCGGCCTGCAGGCTGCTGATCCGGGGCTTTCGGACATTCTTGGGCAAGCCCTTGTTGTTGCCCTCGATGGTTCCTGGCGGGCAGGCGAACCAGTTCTTATCGATGGGCTTCGGCTCGATGGTGCCGCGTTTGACGCGCTGGCGCGCGGGCAAATATCGGGGACGCAGTTCGAAGGCTCCCTGGAGCTCGACGCCAACCGTCTTGCAGCGCTGGGTGCGCTTATTGATCAGCATATCGTTGGGTCCTTGGCCTTGAAGGCCGATGGAACCCTTGATGCGTTAACCGGAGGCTTTGACCTCACCATTGACGGAACCGGAGACCGGCTTGGCATAGGGATCGACTCCGTTGACGCCCTTCTGACAGGGACAACCCGCATGACGGGCGCGGTGGCGCGTACATCACAAGGGATCGACGCGCGGCAGTTGTCAGTTGCCAACAATCAGCTCGCCATGCTCGTTGACGGTTCGATTGGTGTCGAGGCGTCCGATCTGACCCTTGAAGGAAGCATCGCAAACCTTCGGGCGTTGTCCCCAGACGTGTCGGGGCGAGCGTCGGTTGATGCGCATCTTTCGCGTTCAGAAGGTGAACCCCTCAGTGTGTTGGCAAGCCTTGCGGTTCCTTCCGGACGTCTTGCCGGCCGGAACCTGGAAAACGCGCGGCTTGTCTTGTCCGGCGATCAGAACGAGGGGACGTTCGACGGACAGTTTGAGGCTGAGGCAAGACTGGATGACGCGCGCCTGTCCGGCAGCGGCGATCTGCGGGTCGATGAGGATGTCCGTGCGCTGAGCAACTTGCTGGTGGATGCCGATGGCGCACAGATAACGGGCGAGTTGCAGCAGATCATTTCAAGTAGCCTGCTTACAGGCGAGATCGCGCTCAACGCGACTGACATTCAGACCCTTGCCGCGCTGGCGCTGATTGACGGCAGGGGCGCGATGAATGCCCGGGCGAGTTTTGCACCGGATACCGGTTCGCAGCGCATCACGGCTTCAGGTTCTGCGCGAAATGTTGTCCTTGACGCCACGCGGCTTGGATCGGCGAGCTTTGATGTTGTTGTCCTGGACGCCTTTGGTTCGCCTGAAGTCACCGGAACTTTGGATGCGCGATCATTGGCGGCGAGCGGCGCAACTGTTGCAAGCCTTTCTGCGGATGCGCAGGCTGGCGGCGCGTTTGTGGCCCGCGCCGACGGCATTTCGGCACCTCAGCTGACGGCCGCCGGTTTGAGCGGCGCTCAAGTCAATGCGCGTGGACGTATGTTTGACGGTGGTGTTGAGCTTTCAAGCGTGCAGCTTCGCGCAGATCAGGGAATTGCAATCGACGCATCCGGGCGTGTCCCTTTTGCGGGATCTGGGCTCAATGTTGATGTCACAGGGAGTGCCCCATTAGCATTTGCTCGGCGGTTCCTCGACCGTCCGGGGCTCCAGATTGATGGAACCGCAGCTTTGGACGCAACGGTTCGAGGTAGCCTTTCGGCGCCGTCGGTCACCGGTCGTGTGGCGGCACAGGGAGCGTCGATCGCCGATGGTTTGACTGGAGTTCGCTTGCGCGGCGTGCGTTTCGTCGCGCGGCTTGCCGGCGATACGGTTGTCATTGAGGACGCCGGCGCCGATGTCCCCAGCGGAGGGTCGCTCGCACTGAATGGCCAGATTGGTTTGAGCAACGGCCTGCCTGCCGATCTGCGCCTGGCGATGCGGGATTTTCGGCACACGAATGGTTCGTTCATTGTTGCAACGGCGAGTGGCGACTTGGCGCTTACCGGCCCACTGCAAAGCTCGCCATTGCTTTCTGGGACGATCTCAATTGCCCAGGCGGACATCCAAATCCCTTCTAGTTTTGCGTCCGCTTCCGGCTTTGTCGAAGTCGCGCACCGCAACGCACCAGAGCGCGTGCGACGGACCTTTGAGCGCGCGCAGGAAACGGGACGAAGTAACACTGCAAGTGGTCCGGCCATACGGCTTGACCTCACAGTCAACGCGCCGAGGCGTATTTTTGTTCGCGGGCGCGGTGTTGACGCTGAACTGGGTGGTTCCGTCCGGGTCACTGGTTCGGCCAACCAAGTCGTACCAGTGGGTGCGTTCGAGCTTATTCGAGGCCGGATCGATATCCTGCAGCAGCGGATTGCACTCGATGAGGGTTCGATCACCTTGATCGGTGACCTTGATCCTTTCCTGAATGTGCGCGCACGGACCGATAGCGATTCCATTGACGTCCTGATCACCGTTTCGGGGCGTGTTTCCGATCCACAGATCACCTTGTCCTCGCAGCCCGAGCTGCCACAGGACGAGGTGCTGTCACGACTGATCTATGATCGTGGTCTCAATGAACTTTCGCCGGTGCAGCTCGCACAGCTGGCGCTCGCTGCGGCGCAGCTTGCCGGTGAAACCGAAGGCTCCGCATTAGGCGATTTGCGCGATGGCCTGGGTCTGTCCGACATCGACGTTGGCACCGATGACGCTGGCAATCCTGCCGTGCGTGCCGGGCAGTATGTTCAGGAAAATGTCTATATCGGTGTCGAAGCCAGCACGGCAGGGAGTGCGCGCACCACCATCAATCTAGACGTGACCGATGACCTTACCGTGCGTGGCGGTGTTGGGACTGACGGACAGTCCACATTAGGGGTTTTCTTCGAGCGCGATTACTGACCGGTATCAGACCCACGGACGCGCTGATTGCATACCGGTCTCGAACGTATCGATGTGCTGGCCTTTCTCAAGTGTCAGTCCGATATCGTCCAAACCGTTCATCAGGCAATGCTTGCGGAAAGGATCGATTTCAAATGCGATCGTTCCGCCATCCGGGCCTGTGATTGTCTGACTTTCCAGATCAACGGTCAGGGTCGCATTCTGCCCGCGCTGGGCGTCGTCCATTAGCGCATCGAGCTCAGACGGACTGACGACGACTGGCAAAATACCGTTCTTGAAGCAGTTGTTATAAAAGATGTCCGCGAAGCTTGTTGAGATCACACAGCGGATACCGAAATCGAGAAGCGCCCATGGCGCATGCTCGCGCGAAGACCCGCAGCCGAAATTGTCGCCCGCGACAAGGATGTTGGCGTTGCGGTAGGCTGGCTTGTTGAGCACGAATTCCGGGTTTTCCGAACCGTCCTCGTTGAAGCGCATTTCGTAGAACAGGCTCTTACCAAGGCCCGTCCGTTTGATCGTTTTCAGGAACTGCTTGGGAATGATCATATCGGTATCGACATTGATCACTGGCATCGGTGCCGCGACAGAAGTCAGTGTTGTGAACTTATCCATAAAACGTCCGTTTGGGATCAGCTGTGCAAGGGCGTGGCTGGTGATCTATCAACTCCTCTCTAGCCCGACAAGCAGGGGCGTGGCGCCGGCTCGACGTTGGTACCTTGACGGTTCGGCTCGTCTCTGCGAGGGCGCGACCATGGCAGCCAATGATCGCTTTCAAATGACGTTTACGCAGGTCGGATTTCGCCGTGGCGTGTTCAGTCTGATGCCGCTGAGCATCTTCATCATCCCGTTTGGGGTCGCATTCGGCGTTGCGGCGGTGGAGTTTGGTCTCACCCCCGACCAGGCGATTGTGATGAGCGTTCTGATGTTTTCCGGTGCTGCACAGTTCGCCGCACTCGATCTTTGGGGCGTGCCGCTACCATGGCTCTCGCTGGTTCTGGTTGTGCTTGCCGTGAACGCCCGACACATCATTCTTGGTGCTGCCATGGGCCCATACGTCAACACACTGCGGGGCAAACACTGGTTCGGCGCCTTGGTTTGGTTGTCCGACGCAAACTTCGCCGATTGCTACCAGGCAATCAAAGATGGCGAGCGCGACGCGGGGCAACTGTTGGGCGGAGGCTTCATCTTGTGGGCTGTGTGGGCCGTCGCAACCGCTTTTGGGGTGTTCGCCGGTTCCATACTCGGCAACCTTGATCGGTTTGGTGTTGACGTTGTGATGGCGGCGTTTTTCGCGGCTTTGACGGTCAATACTGTCGGAAGTTTTCGTGCAGCTATCCCTGTCGCCGCAGCGTGCATCGTGGCGGCTGTCACGATGCCCATATTGCCCACGGGCTGGAACGTTATCGCAGCGGCAATTGTGGGCGGGCTTGTGGGGGCCTTTGGCCCTTCGGATGCCAAAGGTTCCCCAGCGTCGTGAGCGTCGATCCGATCTCCGCCTACGCGGCTATTTTCCTATTGGCGGCTGTGACCTTGGCAACGCGGGTTGGCGGGGCTGCAGTCATGCGGATCGTCGCTATCTCACCAAGACTGACCCGCTTCCTTGAGGCTATGTCGTCGTCCGTTTTGGCGGCAATCGTCGTGAGTTTCCTTGCGCGAGAAGGTGGCCGTGAGCTGGTTGCAGTCGGGGTGGCCGTGATTGCCATGCTCGTGACGCGCAAGCCTGTCGTTGCGATGGTTTGCGCTATGCTATTGGCCGCTGGCTGGACCTATCTTGCCGCCTGAGCTCGGCTTCTACGCGCTGGCCTCGATCCGGTCCATGTCGTCATCGGACAACCCGAAATGGTGGCCCAGCTCGTGAATAAACACATGGCGGACAACCGCACCGAGCGTTTCTTCATGCTCGGCCCAATAATCGAGGATCGGCCGCCTGTAGAGCCAGATTGCGTTGTCCATCCGGCCGGTCTCCAACGTGCCGCCGCCGTCGGACAGCCCTTCGCCGTAAAACAACCCCAGGATTTCAAAAGGGGATTCCAGCTCAAGTTCAGCCAACACCTCTGGCTCGGGGAAGTCCGCCATCCGAATGGTCACGCGCTCCGCAAGGCTTCCAAACGGTTCTGGCAGCCCTTTGAGCGCGTCGATTGCCATGAGCTCCATGTCGTCGAGCGACGGTGCCAGGGCGTCGGCCCACCGCGTTGTGGGAAAGTCAGGGATTTTCTGGCCCATGCGCTACGCTTTCACAACTGGGAGCCCGCCTCAAAACTCCCGACTGCCGCTCCATACAAAGTACCCAGCCTTTGGCCTTAGCGTTCTAAGGGTCTGGCATACGCTGCGCAAGATTAACGCTTCCTCGACATGTCCCAGCCAATCGTCAATAGTTGGCTGACAAACAAATTCAGACCCACAAACCAAGTGGGCTCGCGGCGGGGGCAAAAGGCATGGGTCACGATTCAGGTACCTCACTTGAGGTGCAAAAGCGCAAGCTGATTGAAGCAGCCGTCAAGCTGTTGGCGGGGACAGTTGAGCAATCGGACGCCTTGTGCCGCTTCGCCATTGCCCTATTCAAAGACGGTGCGGCCGAGGATCTGGTCGGCTATGCGGCGCCAGAGCTGGCGCGGATCGCGGAGCAGGCGTACGAACGGATCGCGACGCGACGGGCCGGTGAAGCGTTCGTTCGTGTGTACAATCCGCAGGCGATGAGCGCGGACGGCGCCTTGGCGGAGGTTTCGGTCGTTGAAATTGTCAACGACAACATGCCGTTCCTTGTCGATTCCGTTATGGCTGAGTTGCAGTCGGTGAGCGTGGATTTGCGCCTGGTTCTGCATCCGGTGCTTTGGGTTGCGCGCGATGAGCGTGGCCACCTGACCGATGTGTTTGGGCACAAGCGACCGCACAATGATGACGGCGCAATCCGCGAAAGCGTCATCCTGTTCCATGTCAATCAAATGGACTCGGTGTCTGATCGTGACACACTCGAAGCTGGCATTGAGGCGGTGCTGTCCGATGTGCGGGTTGCCGTGCGCGATTGGAAGCCAATGCGCGCTCGGATCGAGCAGGTCGTCATGGGGTACAAGAACGACCCCCCCGCGCTGCCTGTCGATGAGCTCGCCGAGGGTATCCAATTCATCGATTGGGTGCTCGACGATAACTTCACGTTCCTTGGGATGCGGGACTACAAGTTCATAGATGATGGCGAGGGCGGTGCGCTCGAGCGCACCGAAGATATCGGGCTGGGTCTGCTGTCCAATCCAGATTTAATGGTTCTGCGCAAGGGCGAACAGTTTGTGACCCACACGCCAGAGCTTCTTGATTTTCTGCGCCGGCCGGAGCCCTTGCTGGTTACCAAGGCGAATGTGCGCAGCCGCGTTCATCGGCGTACCCACATGGATTATATCGGGCTGAAGACCTATACCGACGATGGCCGCTTGTTCGGTGAGCTGCGGATCGTCGGTCTGTTTTCAGCGACCGCCTACACCCGTTCAACGAGAAACATCCCCTATCTCCGCCGGAAGACCGAGCAGGTCATGGAACGGTCGGGCTACGATCCCGACAGCCATTCCGGCCGCGCGCTTGCCAACGTTCTTGAAAGCTATCCACGCGATGAGCTCTTTCAGCTCGATATCGAGACGCTTCACAGATTTGCGTCTGCGATCCTTCAGTTGGGTGAACGGCCGCGCATCCGGGTGTTATCGAGGACCGATAAGTTCCACCGGTTCGTGTCGGTCCTCGTGTTCGTCCCCCGCGAACGCTACTCGACCTCCATGCGCATTCGCATCGGCGACTGGCTGGCCGAACAGTACGATGCAAGGGTTTCCGCCTGGTATGTCGCCTATCCTGAAGGACCTCTGGCCCGCGTCCACTTTATTTTAGGGCGTTCGGTGGGCGATACACCGCAGCTGGAGCAGTCAGCCCTCGAAAGCGGGGTTTCCGATATCGTGCGGACGTGGGCGGACACCTTCCGCTCCGCAGTGCGCTCGAGCCAGGATACAGTCCGCGCGGGGCTCCTGCTGACGCGTTATGCGGACGCGTTCACGGGTGCCTACCGGGAGGCGTTTACCGGCGAAGCGGCGCTTGATGATGCGCTGGCGATGGAAAGCTTGGGTGAGGGACGAGGCCTTGAGCTTGCCTTCCGATCGCGGGCCGAATCGAACGGCAAACAACTTGATCTGAAGCTGTATCATGTCGGCAAACCGATCGCCTTGTCGGATCGCATGCCGATCATTGAAGCGATGGGTTTCCGGGCCATCAACGAGCGCACCTACAGGGTGGAGCGCCGGGACGCTGAGCCGGTGTGGATCCACGATATCCTGCTCGAGCGCGCCAATGGCGAAGCGATCGATCTGGAGACATTGTCTGAACCGCTCAAGGCGGGGTTCCTTGCCGTCTGGCAGGGACACGCCGAAAATGACGGGTTCAACACGCTGATTGCCTCGGCGAACCTGGGCTGGCGCGATGTCGCGATGATGCGTGCGCTTGCGCGCTACTTGCGGCAAGCCCGTCTCGCTTTCTCAGCTGATTACGTCTGGACCACGCTTATCAAGCACGAGGCGATCACTGTCGGACTGGTTGACCTGTTTCATGCGCGGCTTGACCCAAACCGGACAGAGACCGAGCGAGACCAACAGTCTGAAAAGATCAGTGCCGTTATCCGCATGGCCCTCGACGAGGTCTCGAGCCTCGATGAAGACACGATTCTGCGCCGGTTTCTTAACCTCATCCAATCGATCTTGCGCACGAACTTTTTCCAGCCTGGGCCAGATGGCAAGGACAAACCGACGTTCGCCTTCAAGATCGATTCGAGGAATGTCGATGGCTTGCCGGAACCCCGGCCAGTGCGCGAAATTTCAGTATACAGCCCACGCGTTGAAGGGGTCCATCTGCGCGGCGGTATGATCGCGCGCGGCGGGCTGCGCTGGTCCGATCGCCCGCAAGATTTCCGCACTGAGGTACTGGGCTTGGCAAAAGCGCAGCAGGTCAAGAACGCGGTCATCGTACCGTTTGGCGCCAAGGGCGGCTTTGTTCCAAAACAACTGCCTCCCCGCGAGGATCGGGATGCGTGGTTCAAGGAAGGCACCGAAGCCTACAAGATCTTTATCTCGTCGCTTCTCGACGTGACCGATAATCTGACATTGGAAGGTATCGAGCCACCTGACACGGTTGTGCGCATCGATGGTGATGATCCTTACCTAGTGGTCGCGGCCGACAAGGGCACGGCGACGTTCTCGGACACCGCGAACGCGATCTCAGAAGCTCGCGGCTTCTGGATGGGCGACGCCTTCGCCTCAGGCGGCTCGCAAGGCTATGACCACAAAAAGATGGGCATCACCGCCCGGGGCGGCTGGGAAGCGGTTAAGCGGCACTTCCGTGAGATGGATGTCGATATTCAAAGTGAGCCGTTCACGGTTGTTGGCGTCGGCGACATGTCGGGCGACGTGTTCGGCAATGGTATGCTGCTGTCGCCCGCGATCAAACTGATCGCAGCCTTCGACCACAGGGATATCTTCCTCGATCCTGAACCCGATCCGAAAACCAGCTTCAAGGAACGGCAACGGCTCTTCGATCTTGGGCGCTCAAGCTGGCAAGACTACGACACCAATCTGCTGTCCCAGGGCGGTGGCATCTACCCGCGTTCGTCAAAATCGATCGCGCTATCCAGCCAAGCAAGGGCGGTGCTCGATATCGATCACGCGTCCGTCACGCCCAATGAGCTGATGACCGCAATCATGAAGGCACAGGCAGATCTTTTGTGGTTCGGGGGTATCGGCACCTACATCAAGGCAAGTGACGAAAGCGATTTGGATGCCGGTGATCGTGCCAACGATGCTATCCGGATCAACGCGCCGCAGCTCCGCGTCAAGGCGATCGGGGAGGGCGCCAACCTAGGCATCACCCAAAAGGCGCGTATCGAAGCGGGTCTGCACGGTGTTCGGCTGAACACTGACGCTATAGATAACTCGGCAGGGGTCAATTCGTCGGACCTCGAGGTGAACATCAAGATCGCTCTTGGCGGGGCGGAGGCCGCCGGCAAGCTAACGCGTGAAGCGCGAAATACGTTGCTCGTCGAGATGACGGATGAAGTCGCAGCGCTTGTCTTGCGCAACAACTACCTGCAGACCCTGTCCATCTCCCTGACCGAGGCCAAGGCCGACACGGACTTCGGTTATCAGGTTCGCCTGATGGAAACGTTCGAAGGCAACGGCTTGCTCGATCGGCAAGTTGAGTTCTTGCCTGACGCGGTCGCACTGCAAGAACGAAAGGACAAAGGTCAGGCGCTTAGACGGTCGGAACTGGCGGTGTTGTTGGCTTACGCAAAAATCGACCTGTTCTCGTCGCTGCTTGAAAGCGACGTGCCCGATGACGCCTATCTCGGCCGCGAGCTTTACCGGTATTTCCCTAAGCCAATGCATGAGCCGTATGAGGCGGAAATTGAGGGCCATCGGTTGCGGCGCGAAATCATCGCCACGCAGTTGGCCAACTCGATGATCAACCGGGGTGGAGCGACGCTCATCCAGATCATCTCGGATACGACCGGTGCGTCGAAGGCCGACATAGCGTGTGCGTTTGCGATCGTTCGAGACGCGTACCAATTGACCGATCTGAACGAAGAGATTGACGCGCTTGACGCAAAAATCGAGGGCGCTTTGCAATTGGAGCTTTACGCCACTGCGCAGCGGTTGGTCATCGACCGGATTGGCTGGTTTTTGACAAACGTGGACTTCAAGCAAGGCCTTGCGGATGTCGTCGCCCACTATCGCCAAGGCATTGACGCCTTTGCCCCCGTATTGCCCGCGACGATGGCGCAGCCGGTCGCTGAGCGTATCGCCAGCGATACCCAGAGGCTGATCGAGCAGGGCGTTCCCGATACTCTGGCTGATCGTTTGGCGGCCATGTCGGTTTATGCGGTTCTTCCCGATATGATTTTGGTGCGCGATGCGTGCGATCTCGATCCGCAGACGGTCGCGGCCGCCTACTTTGAGCTGGGCGCGATCTTTGGCCTGGGCAAGCTCGATGCGGCAGCGCGCGAACTTCAGGTCAGCGATTATTACGACGCACTTGCCCTCGACCAGGCGCGGCAGTCGCTGGCCTCGGCACGGCGGCGACTGACGATTGATGTGCTGACCCAGGAAGGTGGGATTGATGCATGGCGTTCGGCGCGGGAAGCAAAGGTCAAAAGGGCAGCGAAAGCGATCTGGGCAATTGTCGACAGCGATGAGTTGACGGTGTCGATGCTCGCAGTCGCTGGCGGTCTGCTGGATGACCTCGTCTGACCTTTCCGGTTCTGCGGCGTTCTACGCCGATCGCAAGGGTTTGGCGGGTTGGATTTTGTATGACGCGGCGATGCAGCCGTGGTTCACGCTCGTCACCACGTTCGTGTTCGGACCTTATGTCGTGTCTGCTCTCGCCGCGACACCTGCCCAAGGACAGGCGGCGTGGGGTTTTGCGACCGGCGCCGCAGGGCTCGCCATCGCTTTCCTGTCGCCCGTTTTGGGCTCAATCGCCGACGCTGCCGGACCCCGCAAACCATGGATCGTGATGCTGGGCGTCATCATGATGGTGTGCGCGTGCAGCCTATGGTTCGCCCAGCCGGGTGCCAGCTACGCTCTGCCTTTGGCCCTTGCGCTGTTTGCCATCGGCACCATCGCCGCTGAAATGGCCGGGGTGTTCAACAACGCGATGATGCCGCGCCTCGTTCCGCCAGACCGGCTTGGGCGCTTGTCCGCTCATGGCTGGGCGGCAGGCTACGCCGCTGCGATCGTCACGATCGTCATCGCAATCGGCTTCATGGTGGCCTCTGCAGAGACCGGCCGAACCTTGTTCGGTCTGGAGCCTCTGTTTGGGCTCGATCCAGCGGAGCGTGAAGGGGACCGGGCGGTAGGACCATTCACGGCGCTCTGGTTTGCTGTGCTTGTGCTGCCGCTGTTGCTTTTCACGCCAGATCAGGCGCGATCCTTGCGCTCTGCCTCGGAAGCCGTGGCGCACGGTCTGGCTGATCTGAGACGAGGGCTGAAAGAGCTGCGCGGCGACCAGCCGCTGCTGCGTTTTCTGATCGCCCATATGATTTATGCTGATGGGCTCATCGCACTGTTTGCTTTCGGTGGCATCTATGGGACCGGCGTCTTCGGATGGTCGACAACCGAGGTCGGTTTATTCGGCATCCTGTTGACAATAACTGGGACAGCGGGCGCTCTGATCGGCGGGTCGCTTGAAGATCGCCTCGGAGCCAAGCCCATCATTCTGACCGCGCTCGCCGTTCTGACGTTCGCAAGCATTGCGGTGGTCTCGTTAAGCGCGGATCGCTTGTTTTTTGTCTTTCCTGTAGCCCCTGCGGACGGTCTGTTCGCGACGCCTCCCGAGCAGGTTTACTTGCTTCTTGGCGGCTTGATGGGTGCAGCTGCAGGGCCGCTGCAGGCATCGTCCCGCGCTCTGCTCGCGCGCCTTGCGCCGCCGGACGCGAGAGCGCGGACGTTTGGCTTGTTTGCCCTTTCGGGAAAAGTCACCAGCTTTATCGGTCCTTGGGCCGTGGCGACAATCACCGCACTCACGCTCGATCAACGCGCAGGGGTGTCGATCCTTGTCTTGTTCTTCATCGTTGGCGGGTTGGTGCTTGCGACCGTTCGGGCCCCCTCGTCGCCACGGTGAGCGAGGTGCAGTCGGCACGGGCTTGCGCTTTTCAGCCGATTGATTGACATTTCACTCAGAATGGGAGGGCTCGCTTGCTGAATGCTCTGTACCAGTCAGGTCGATTGCTTGTCGCCGGGTGCATGCTGCTTGTCGCGACGGGGCTATTGGGCGCGCCATCAGCGCTTGCCCAACTTGACGGCCAGCCGATGCGCTTCGCTCTGATCACAAACGATCGCGAATGTGATGAATGCGTTTACATCCGTGCGAGTGGTGACATCGAACCTTACACTGCAGCTCAATTCCGCCAGTTCGTTCGCAGCCATCATCTGGATGCCGGCAACCTGACGGTCATGCTGCATTCTCCAGGCGGTGATGTGCTTGCCGGTGTTAGGCTAGGGCGCGAGTTTCGCCGGTTTGGGTTCAACACACAAGTTGCGCGCGCCCAACGCATGCCGCGCGGCGGCTACAGTCTGCGGCTTGGTGATTGTGCCTCCGCTTGCAGCTACGCCTTTCTTGGCGGGCTCAAGCGGTTTGCGGAAGACGATGTGCTCGGGATCCACCGCTTCTTCCCCGGTCACCTCGAGCCAGATGAGCGGGTCGTTGAAAGGCCGGGGGATGAAGCCGTCAGCGCCCTGATCAAGGTCTACGCGTTGGATATGGGCGTGAGCGCTGGGTTCATCGATATGTCGCTCGAAGTGCCGCCTGCGGATATGTTGTACATGACCCATGCAGAACTTCGTGAACTGGAAGTCGTGAATTCGGACGACCCGCTGCCGCTGCAGGCGAACGCGCCGAAGGAGCGGTAGCATCCGACCGCGATGCAATTCAGTGCCTGAAGTGGCGCGCCCGGGTAAAGACCATCGCAAGGCCCGCTTCATTGGCAGCCGCGATCACCTCGTCATCGCGAATGGACCCGCCAGGTTGGATAACCGCGGTCGCGCCTGCTTCGGCGGCCGCCAGCAGGCCATCTGCGAACGGGAAGAAGGCATCTGACGCGACGACTGATCCGTCCGCCAGCGACCGATCTAGCCCCGCAAGCTCAGCGGCTTCACTAGCTTTTGCTGCGGCGATACGCGATGAATCGCGCCGGTTCATCTGCCCGGCCCCAATCCCAACGGTTGCGCCGTCCCTGGCATAAACGATCGCGTTGGACTTAACGTGCTTGGCGACGGTGAAGGCAAACCGCAGATCGGCAAGTTCGGTATCGGTGGGTGCCCGTTCGGTGACAACCTTCAAGTCGAGATCAGCAACCTCCAGCCCGTCGCGCGACTGGACCAGATAACCGCCGGCGACGCTGCGGATAAGAAGACCAGCTGATCGGGGATCCGCTAGTGCATCGGTCAGGAGGAGGCGCAGATTCTTCTTTTTTGCGATGATGGACCGCGCTGCTTCGCTTGCGCCCGGCGCGATGATGACTTCGGTGAAGATTGCGGTCAGAGCCTCGGCGGTCTCGGCATCGAGATCCCGATTAAGTGCAACGATCCCACCGAAGGCAGAAACCGGGTCGCAAAGCAAAGCCCGTTCATAGGCGGTTTTCAGGTCCCGAGCCCTTGCCACGCCGCATGGGTTGGCGTGTTTGATGATCGCAACCGCCGCTGTCTCACCGGCGTCGAACGAGCTGACTAATTCGAAGGCGGCATCGGCATCGTTGATGTTGTTGAAAGACAACGCTTTGCCCTGGACTTGATCAGCCCGTGCCACGCCGGGGCGGGTCTCTCCGTTCAGGTACAGGGCAGCCTTTTGGTGCGGATTTTCCCCATAGCGCATGTCGAGCGCTTTTTCGCCGCCAGCCGCGAACCTTTCTTCAAGATTGTCCGGCTCATCTCTGCCAAACCATGAGGCGACAGCAGCATCATACTGCGCTGTCCGCCCGAACGCCTTACGGGCCAGGTTTTCTCGAAACGACAGAGACGTCGCCTTATCAGGGCCGGTCAATTGATCCACGATGGTCGCGTAGTCAGATGGGTCGGTGACCACCACAACGTCGCGGTGATTTTTCGCCGCTGCCCGGATCATAGCAGGGCCGCCAATATCGATGTTCTCGATGACGTCGCTTGCCGACGCGCCCGAAGCAACGGTCTGCTCAAATGGGTAAAGGTTGACCGCAAGCAGATCGATCGGACCGATCAGATGCTCATCCATCGCCTTCTGGTGGTCGGCATCGCCCCGTACCCCGAGCAATCCGCCATGGACCTTCGGGTGCAAGGTTTTGACGCGCCCGCCCATGATTTCAGGAAAGCCTGTGACCTCGGACACATCGAGAACCGGAACGCCGTTCTCCATCAGTAGACTGGCCGTCCCACCGGTTGACAGAATTTCGATGTTGAGGGCTGCAAGGGTGCGGGCAAAAGAGACGATGCCCTGTTTATCGAATACCGACAAAAGCGCGCGTCGGACGGGTCGGAGTTCGGAAGCGTCAGACATCTCGATCACTGTGCAAGGGGTGGGTCTGCGACAGGCGCTAACACGCTCCTTGCGGGTTTTTCCAGTGAGGCGAACGGGCTATTTGTCTTTCAGCCCTTCATCTTGTGGATCACCATCTTCGCGAGCCTCCAAGTCATCGTCGAGGGCTTCGTCTGGCGATCCATCGTCATCTGGAGCAGCCCCGGGCGCTGGTTCCTGGTCCGATGAGTCCGTCGGCTCAGTCTCGGTCTGCGAAATCAACGTGTCATCGTGCTCATCAAGCACCGTGAACGACCATCTTATTTCGGCAATCTCCGCTGGCGTCGACGTCACGGACAGTTCGATGGAACGGGCCGGTCCCCGGTAGGCGCGATCTTCATTGACGTCATCCAGACGTAACAGTCCCTGGTCGACGGTAAACTCGATCATCCGCATGGCCGTCCGAATTCGGCACGTCTGATCGTCGATCATCTTGATGCGCAGGCCGGGTTCGAAATGAAAATGCAGGGTGTAGGGCGTTCGCGATGTCTTTGCCGGCGTGCCTGTTTTGAGCAGGAGCCGATCGACCCCCCTGAGTTGCCGGCCTTCCCGGGCTAGGATCAGCTTACGTTCGTGATCGAGATTGTAGCGTTTCCTGTAGCCCGTATGCTTTGCAAGGATTGTCTTTCCGTCATCAGCATCTGTGAGCTCATAGGAAACCGTGAGGCCTGCGGGCAGAAGCGGACTGTCGATCTCAGGCGTCGCGAACTGCGCAGATGAACGACCGTCGACCGAAACGGTGCTGTGGGCCACCGTGCGGCGATGGTCGAGCGGGCTGAGAAAGCGGCCGTACCAAGGTGGCGGACTGTTGGTCAGGATTTTCTCCGGTCCGACACTCCATTCCAAAGCCAGGCAAGATGCGTGCGCGCGTGCGCCAGCGTTGACAGGCGGGGGCGATCCACAATCAAAAAGAAGCACCGATGGTCCCGCTTCGAGCCGGCAGTAGCCGGTATCCTTGATGAGGGTCGGCAATTCGCCGCGTTCGGTGTCGTAGGTCGTGATCGATGCTACCAGTCCGCGAGCGAGGTGGGTCAAGTCGCTCGCACCTTGAAAGCGTGCAAGGCTCCCATTGGGGTGACGAAGCATGCGCATGGTCCGCATGGCGTCGGCGATTGCATCTTCCAGACGTTTTGGAGTTGCAAACGCCCTTGCTTCCAACAGCGCGCGCAGGGACAACATTTCGGCCAGCAGTTGCGCAAGATCGGTCGGCCTACGGCTGACAGGTCCACCGTCTGAATTGAAGGCCTCGCGCAGCGCGCGGTCGAGGACACCGATTGTTTTGCGTTGCAGGGGCTTGTGGCCGGACAGAGCATGCGCCACGGCTGTGCATGCAAGCGCGATCATGCACCTTTCGGTCGGATCAGCGATCAGCCCCCGATTGATGAACGCTAACCGGATGTCCGCGAGAATGGATTCCATGATTGCGCGGTAGTCGTTGGTATCCGCGTCATCGAGCAAATAGGCGGCCTGATTGGTCATGCTCAGAGCGCGGCGAGCGCAAACCGTTGGTTCAAAGGCAATCCGTGGATGATCGGCGCGTTTGGCCACCCATTGCAGGACAAACGTTCGGGCCAACAGCTTCGTGCTGGGGTGCCCATGGGCGCGCATATGGCGGAGCCATGCAAAACCATGAAGCAGCTCAGCAAACTTTTCGGTCGGCGGTGCAACGTCGAACAGGTTCCGTCCATCAAGCTCGATAGACGCATCGCCAAGCGCGACGTACCCCTCGGCAAGTTCGGCGCCGCGCGTTGGGTCGGCGGTGCGCATGTCCCGCGGCACCATCTCGAACATGGCACGGTTTGCTGACCAGGTGTTGGTCAGCATAGAGGACAGCCCCGCTGCAAAGCGGCGCATATGGGTGGCTGGGTAGGCGCCAATTGCCGTTGAGGCGTTAAGCGGAGCCATTTGACTTCCCAAGGGTGACATCACACAACTAAATGCTTGGGACTGCGGCACATGACGTACGCGTCGTTAAGCACAAACTAACACGATTAATATCGAATTCTCCTCGGCAGCGTTAGACATTATTGCCGCAAGGTTAACCGTGTTGAGCTTTTCAATGCATCCAGCGCGCTCCGCCTTTTGTGTTATCCGTCTTAGTAATCCACCGGTTTGTGAAGACAAGCGCAGAAAAAACCGTCCAAGCCGCGCCATTGACGTCCATCTTCGGTCACTCCCGCTTGGCCAGGTAGTGTTCTTAGGTAGGCGGGGTTGGAGCTTGAGGAAAACTCTCGTGCCCATTGGGGCAAGTCGATCAGCTCCCAGCCATCATTGTCCTGCAAGAACGCCGCGATCTGGTGCTCTCCCTCTTCGGGCTCCAACGAACATGTCGCATAGGTAAGGACGCCACCCGGTTTCAGCCAGTGTCTTGCGTTCGCAAGCAATTCGGACTGGAGGGCGGCCAAGCGTCGAATATCCTTTGTTGAGCGGCTTGGCCCTATCTCCGGGTGTCGCCGAATTGTGCCGGTAGCAGTGCAGGGCGCATCGATAAGCGCGCCGTCGAAAAGCTCTTTCGGGGAAAACGCGCGAGCGTCCGAGATCACACAGTCCACGTTGAGGCCAAGGCGCTGCATGTTACCGTTCAGCCGCTGCATGCGTTGATCGCTGCTATCGATAGCGGTTACTGAGGCTCCGCTTATCGCCAGCTGCGCTGTCTTTCCGCCCGGGGCGGCGCAGGCATCAACAAGGCGCAGCTGTGGCGACGCTTGTGTCTGTGCTTTGGCCTTGTTGGTGGCGTCAAGAAGCAACAGAGCTGGTAGGCTAGCTGCCAGATCTTGTACCCACCATTGTCCATCAGCGTAGCCCGGCAGCTGATTGATCGCCGAATGTGCGGTCTCAAGGCGGATAGTCGAAGGCCCAATGGCGAGCGGTTTGGATGCGGCAAGTGCTGCTTCAAGCTGCGGTCGTTCGGCGGGCTCGGCGACTGTGAGGTCCAGTCCCGGCCGTTGCCGCGCTTGCTCAGCGATTGCGCCAAATGCATCGGCTCCGTAGGCGCGCACCCATCGCTTGGCGAGCCAGGCCGGAAGATCATGGTCCGGAGCGTCCGCCAACAGGCTCTGTGTGTCTTTGGCCATGCGCCGTCCGACGGCGTTGACGAGCGCAGCAAAGGGCAAGGTTTCGCGGTAGCTTCTGGCATCATCCACGGCGCAGTTGACCGCTGCGTAGGGCTCGGTGTCGAGCAGCAGAAGCTGCGCTGCCATCGTACGCAAGATTGCCATGAGCCGACCTGCACCCGGCGGCAGCGGCTTGGCCAGGCAAGCCTGGATCGCTCGGTCGATGGTCGGTAATCGGCGGAAAGCTGAAAGCGCAATGGCGCTTGCGAAGGCTGCATCCGCTTCTGACAGTCCCTGCAAGGCACTGTGCCCTTCAAGCGACGACTTCTCCACCGTCGCGGTGTAGATCAGTGCACCAGCGGCATGTCGCGTCGGCCAACCCGAAGCGAGGGGCCCGCGCTCTTTGTTTTGTTGGCGCGCCGTCGGACTCAGCCCCAAGGCCCGTCGCTTTGCGTCCTCGTTTGGCGCCCACGGCCTGTTTCCTGGCCTTGGATGACGAATGGATCATCACCCCAGCTCTGGCCAAGTTCGTTCAGGCGGCGAATGCGTTCATTCATCGGCGGATGGGTTGAGAACAGCCCCGCCATGCGTTGACCACTCAGTGGATTTGAGATGAACAGGTGTGCCGTCCCAGGGTTTCGTTCTGCGGTCTCATAGCGCACAGCTCCCAAACCGCCGATCCGGGCAAGGGCAGAGGCCAGCCAGTCCGGACGCCCACACATCTCTGCCGCAAGGCGATCGGCTTCATATTCGCGCGTACGGCTGATCGCCATCTGCACAAGCATGGCCGCAAAGGGCGCGACGAGCATCGCCACGAGAACGCCCACAATCCCGAGTGGGTTGTTGCGATTATTGCCAAAAAACAAAGCGAAGTTGCCGAGCATGGAGATTGCCCCAGCTAAGGTGGCTGTGACCGTCATTGTCAGCGTGTCGCGGTGCTTGATATGGGCCAATTCGTGCGCCATCACGCCGACGACCTCTTCCTGCGTCAAGTTTTCGAGCAGCCCCGTGGTCGCAGCCACCGCAGCGTTTTCAGGGTTTCGGCCGGTAGCAAATGCGTTGGGTTGTGGCGTGTTGACAATGTACACCTTTGGCATCGGCATCTGCGCGTGATCGGCCAGCTGTCGGACCATCGCGACCAATTGCGGTGCGGTTCGTTCATCGACCTGTTGGGCATTGTGCATCCGCAGGACCATCTTGTCCGCGTTCCAGAAGCTGAACAGGTTCATCGCCGCGGCAATAACCAACGCTATCAGCGCGCCGCCCATTCCGCCCAGCATAAAGCCCACGCCCATAAAAAGCGCGGTCATCGCAGCCAGCAACATCGCCGTACGCATCGTGCTCATCGTGTTCTGTGTCCCTTCACCAGTGTGGCGCGCATTGCCTATGTATGGGGATGACGTCAAAAACACTCAAGAGTTTGACGTTGCCAAGGGCACGCCTTACCTCCCGTTTGAGGAATTGACAGCCAACAAGGTTGCTTGGTGCTGATGAGCAAAGACAGCGTGATCGAAACCCAACTATCTCCGGACGAGCGACGCAAACGCGCTGCGGCACGAGCCAAGCAAGAAGCCGAGGCGCGGCGCAAGGCTATCGATGCCAAGCGGTCGGATGCTGCGAGAGAGATAGACGGTCGCGGCGGCCTTGATCCCGTCCGCTACGATGATTGGGAAATCAAAGGCTTAACCGCCGACTTCTGATCTCGTGCCGCGGTCAGCTTCCGGCTTCACAAGACTATTCCCATCGCTCCGTGATAAACTCTATCAAGTCGCTTAATGGCGAAAGCCTGATGACAGCGTTGGCGGGGTCTACAGGACCCGCATTGATACGCCCAAGAGCTGCGGCCTTCAGCTGTGCACCAGCCGAAGGCTGTTAATGAGGCGCGGTATCGACCGCGTTGTCGGCATCCAGAATTCGCCGCAACCGGCCGAAAGCAAGGCGGATACGCGACTTTACTGTCCCTAGGGGCAGTCCGGTCTGCTCAGCAATTTGGCTGTGCGACAATTCGGTAAAGAAAGCCAGCTGAACCAGATTGAGCTGCTCCGGCGGTAGTTCTTTCAAAGCTACGCGGATGCGTTCCTGGCGTGTTTCCGCGTCGAGGGTCTCGTTCGGGTCGGGTAGATTTTCATCTTCGATTATCAAGCTTTCGGCATCGACGTTGATGGCCCGCCGCCTGCGCAGCATATCGATGCGCCTGTTGCGTGCGATCCGAAAGAGCCACGTGGCGACGGAACTCTTGCTTCGGTCGAACAGGGCTGCCTTGCGCCACAGCGTAACCATCACGTCCTGCGTGACCTCTTCGGCCATCGCCGAATCAGCACCCAGCCGTATCAGGTACGCTTTGATCCTTGGGCCGTAGTGATCAAAAAGGCTGGTGAAAGCCGACCGATCGCGGTCGCGTGCAACCGCCTCCAACCACATGGCGTGCTGATTGGCATCCAAGTTCGGCATTGTTATCGGCGTTTTTTGCTTGATGACGCTCTGATTGTCGTGCACCGGCTGCCGTCCCCCGTCGAGGTTCCATGAATGGCAGGTCCGCGCTCTCCGCTCCCTGCCACCATCCTGGCCAGCCCGCACTGTCCACTTTGGTGTTATGGAATTCTACTTAAGTGCATTCTCGCCCGTTTTTACGCGAATGGTCAAGAATACTCTTATATTCACGCCAAGAAGTACCGTTCGCGGGCGCCGTTAGCAAGGCCTCAGGCGTGCCTTGGTGACAGGTCGGAATGCCGCATGGCCACACTGTTGCCCCACTTCGCTTATCCACAACGGTCGGGCGGTTCTGTGCCGGAAACCGGGATTGGCTACGTTCCTTAACCGGCACTTAACGACCTTGGGTGCAAAATAGGGCTGATAAATCGTCAATGCTCGAGCATGACAATTATAGCTCTCACGCAAGGATTGGTTAATCGTTTGGAGCGACCACACCATGCATCAATCTTCTGTTTTCGGCCGTGCCGACCAAGACGTGAACAGTGTTCGAAAGAGTACCCCAATGCCAACGCATTTCCGTGATCAACCTACAAAGCGCGATTTTTCCCAGACCGTCTTGCGTCTGTTTGGAGGTTTGTTTCTCGCGCTTTGCGCAGCTGCGTTCGCGATACCGCCCGCGCAAGCACAGGGTCCAACGTTTGTTGAGCAAACCCGGGACTGGGATGTGTTCAACGTAACGATCGAGGGGGCGAAGGCGTGCTTCATTGTCTCGCCGGCGCAGACGTATGATCCCATGCCCGAAAGCCGGCATGGCGATGTGTTTTTCTACATGACGCGACGTCCCGCAGCGAACGTCAACGCAGAGCCACTGTTGCTTGTCGGCTATTCGTTTCGAGAAGGCAGCCAGGTGAATGTTTCGGTTGGCTCAAGCAATTTTGTTTTCCTAACCCAAGGTCCGCGTGCCTTTATCAATGACCCGTCTCAAGGTGACGCGCTCTTGGCCGCGATGCGCGCCGGCTCGACGATGCGCGTTACCGGGACGTCTTCACGCGGCACGGCCGTGACATACGGTTTCTCGCTATCGGGCGTTACTGCTGGTTCAAACCGGACAGCGGCAGAGTGCGCCAGCTAATCTGAAGGTGCTGAACTCTCAATTTGCCGCCGTCCAGCGCGTTGCTGGGTGGCGGTTTTTGCGTTATGCAGCGCGCTTCTACCAACGATAGTCGGATTTTATAGCGCTGATGGACGCAACGCTTGATCTTGCCGGGCCGACACCAATCTCGCCGGCCGCTGCTCATGCTGTACCTGCCGCTTCGGCTGCTCCCTCGCTGATCGGGCTTGACCGGTCTGAGCTGGCACGCGCGATGGAGGTGCTTGGGGTGCCGCCCAAGCAAAGCCGGATGCGCGCTCGTCAGCTTTGGAATTGGTTGTATGTTCGTGGGGTCGATGACTTCGCGTCGATGACCAATATCGCCAAGGACCTGCGCACCACGCTGGCGGACACGTACTCCATTGCCCGGCCCGAGATCGTTGCCGAGCAGATATCGAAGGATGGCACGGCAAAGTGGCTGATGCGGTTTCGCGGCAAAGATGCGACTGACCCGCCGGTTGACGTTGAAACGGTCTATATCCCGGAAAGCGACCGCGGGACATTGTGCGTTTCGAGTCAGGTTGGCTGCACCTTGACGTGCACCTTTTGTCATACCGGCACGCAGAAGCTGGTTCGCAATCTCTCATCGGCAGAAATCCTGGCTCAGATTGTGGTTGCCCGCGACCGCTTGGGCGATTGGCCGGAGCGCGAAACACCAGCGGGTATGACGGCACCAAGCCACGGTGGCCGAGCCGTTTCCAACATAGTGATGATGGGAATGGGTGAGCCGCTCTACAATTTCGAGAACGTCAAACAGGCCTTGCTCATCGCTTCGGATGGGGAGGGGCTTTCGCTCTCAAAACGCCGCATCACGCTTTCGACGTCTGGGGTTGTGCCCATGATCGAGCGGTGTGGTGATGAGATTGGGGTGATGCTTGCCATATCGCTTCACGCGGTGCGCGATGATCTGCGCAATGAATTGGTTCCGCTGAATAAGAAGTACCCGATTGAACAGCTGCTTAACGCTTGCCGAAACTATCCTGGCGTTTCGAACGCCAAGCGGATCACCTTTGAATACGTCATGCTCAAGGGGGTGAACGATTCGCTGGCCGACGCCAAAGAGCTGGTGCGCCTGCTCAAGGGAATCCCAGCGAAGATCAACCTGATCCCCTTCAACCCCTGGCCGGGAACGTTCTACGAGTGTTCGGACTGGGATCAGATCGAGCGCTTCGCCGATGTCGTAAACCGTGCAGGGTATGCTTCGCCGGTTCGGACGCCGCGTGGCCGCGATATTCTTGCTGCCTGCGGCCAATTGAAATCAGAGTCCGAGCGTTTGCCAGCCTGGAAAAAGCGGGCGATGGCCGCCGCAATGGCTGGCAATACAATCGATGCCAACGACAGCGCGCCGTTCGGCGGACGTTCTTGAAGCGGTATGTCTGACGCGCCCGAGCAGCCGACGCCTCACCGGAAAACGCCGCAGGCTTGGCACCCGGGCGCTTATGACAAGGCCCCAAACGACGCGTCGGGTCGGGTCTCGTTCACCCTTGTTGTTTTGCGCCTTTTCGTCTGCTCGCTGAGCTTCGTCGTTGCTGTTGTTGCAGCGAGTGCGCTGGGCACATTTGCCATGTTTCGAGGGCTGGAACAGGAAAGCGCCTATGGGGTGGCGTTCCTCAGCGCCTTCGGCTTCGGGACGTTGGCAATCGCCGCTCAGGTGCTTGTTCCATTCGCCGCGTTGATCATTCTTACAGAGAGCTTCGCGCTGCGCAGCGTCCTGGTTTTCTCACTCGCGGGTCTGGCGATCGGCGTCTACGAGATCACTGACATTCTTGGCGAGGGGGCAGCTTTGGCCGATCCGCGTGTCATGATCGCGGCTGCGGCCGGGGCGGTAGGCGGGTCGGTTTACTGGCTGCTGGCGGGTCGAAAAGCCGGGGACTTTAGAGAACGGCGCTATCACGTCAGCCAACAGCGCTCCCACGAGGATGCTGGTACGCACGCAGATTGAGAACCTTTCATGGGGCCACAAAGACCTGAGCGCGCCCGATCATCGTGGCCGCCTGTTAGGGCGAGCAAAGTGCCAGGGAGCTGTATAACGAGGACTAGCGCGCTTGGGTCGCCAGCAGTTTCAGCGCAAATCCGGCCATCACGCTCGCAAACAGCCAGTCAAAGATGCGTGTCGCGCGCCGCGAGCCCCTTAGGAAACGCGATATGTGTTCCGCGCCGAGGATCATCGGTACCGTGAGCGGTATTGCGATGACGAGAAAAAACAGCCCCAAAAACATCAGCTTTTGGGAGGCATAGGGATCACCGGGTGATACGAACTGGGGCAGGAAGGTCACGAAGAACAGGATGATCTTGGGGTTTAGAAGATTGATCGTCAGCCCTTTGAGGTAAGCCCGTCTCAGCGAAACGCTTTGGGCGGTATGATCGCTGGTCAGCCCGGAGCCGTTGCGCAGCACGTCGAACGCCAGATAAGCGAGGTAGGCTGCGCCAACCCATTTAAGCACTTCGAACGCTTGCGGGGATGTCGCGATCAGGGCGGATAAGCCGATGGCCGCCGCCAGCGAGTGTACGATGATGCCCGACGACGCTCCTGCCATGGACATGAAACCGGCCATGCGACCATTGGCGACCGTTTGTCCCAAAAATAGGGTCATGTCCGGCCCGGGTGTCAGGGTCAATGCAATAGCCGCGAGCGAAAACGCCGCTAACGTTGGAAATGCGGGCAAGAAACTGGGTAGAACCTCAAACATGGCTGACGCTAACCGCTTATGTCGGTTTCAGCCAGCCCGTAATCGGGCGCCTGAGAGCGACCCAGCGCTCAATTTGCTTCGTTGTCTTGGAGACCGGTGATGCGCAACAGTCAGCCAGCTATTCGGCCTTTTGAATCGTCCGAGTATGAGCAGTGGCTCCCGCTTTGGAACGGCTATCTCGAATTCTACGACGCCGATATACCGGCATCTGTCACCTCGACCACCTGGCAACGGTTTCACGACCCTGATGAACCGCTCAAGGCATTGGGCGCGTTCGGCGATGGTCGGGCGCTTGGTTTGGTTCATATGGTCGCACACCGCGCGACATGGACCGAGGGCTGGTACATCTACCTGGAGGACCTATTCACCAGCCCGGAAGCCCGCGGTCGCGGCATCGGCGGAGCGCTGATTGAGGCGGTCTACCAGCAAGCCGATGAGATGGGAGCTGCCCGCGTCTATTGGCATACGCACGAAGGCAACATGACGGCGCGCCGTTTGTACGATGCGGTGGGGCATAATGCCGGTTTTATCCAATATCGCCGCCCGTTATAGAGCCCGAAACTCGGCGCAAAAGGATCCAATCGGATGACCAGTCCCTTCGTGACAGACCTTGCTTTCTACGCTTCGCTCTTTTTCATCGCGCTGGCGGCAGGCGGGATGGTCCTGTTTGCTGCAGGGGTCGCCCCAATCGTGCACAGCGTTCTCGATAAGCTGCCTGCCCGAGACGTCACTCGCGCCATGTTTCCAGTCTACTATCTCGTGTTGGCTATTCTCAGCGGCTTGGCGGCGGTCGCCGCTTTCGGGGTCAACATTACGGCAGCAATCGTCCTGGTCGTCATTGCGGGCGGATTTATTTTCGCGCGGCAGATCATGATGCCTCGGATAAATGCGCTCAACGACGATGCCGCGCGGGGATCGACGGTTTCCAAGGATGCGGCGATTGCGCTTCATCACTGGTCGGTGCGCATGAACATGTTGCAGCTGTTGATGCTGTTGATCGTGTTTTGGTTCCTGGCACTCAGCCGCACCTGATGATCGTTCGGATCGCGCTTGCAGCCTGATGATGTGGCGCGTACACCGGCCCTGATTTTCAAGCGCAGATAGCCGGAGTGAGTGTCATGGTCGCCAAAGGCGATGTGAAGAAAGTGGTGTTGGCCTATTCTGGAGGCCTCGACACATCGATCATCCTAAAGTGGCTGCAGACCGAGTACGAGGCGGAGGTTGTCACCTTTACCGCAGACCTGGGCCAGGGTGAGGAGCTCGAACCAGCACGCCGCAAAGCCGAACTGCTTGGGATCACAGAAATCTATATTGATGATCTTCGCGAGGAGTTTGTTCGCGATTTCGTTTTTCCCATGTTCCGCGCGAACGCGGTCTATGAGGGGGTCTATCTTCTGGGGACGTCGATTGCCCGCCCGCTCATCTCAAAGCGCCTTGTGGAGATCGCACGTGAGACCGGCGCCGATGCCGTCGCCCATGGTGCGACGGGCAAGGGCAATGATCAGGTCCGGTTTGAATTGAATGCCTACGCGCTCGATCCTGATATCAAGGTCATCGCACCTTGGCGGGAGTGGGATTTCAAGTCGCGCGAAGCGTTGATCGCGTTTGCCGAACAGCATCAGATACCGGTACCGAAAGACAAGCAGGGTGAAGCGCCCTTCTCGGTCGATGCCAATCTTTTGCATTCGTCGTCTGAAGGTAAGGTGCTTGAAGACCCTGCGACAGGCGCTCCCGAATATGTTCACATGCGTACCGTCTCGCCGATGGATGCTCCAGACGCGCCGGTGGACATCACGATCGGCTTTGAGCGCGGCGATGCCGTTTCCATCAATGGTGAGCGCCTATCGCCAGCCAGCCTTCTGGCCAAACTCAACGACCTTGGCCGCGACAACGGCATTGGCCGCCTCGATCTGGTCGAGAACCGGTTTGTGGGCATGAAGTCCCGCGGAATATATGAGACGCCAGGTGGAACGATCCTCCTGACAGCCCATCGCGCCATGGAATCCATCACACTCGACCGGGGCGCTGCGCATCTGAAAGATGAACTGATGCCGCGTTACGCAGAACTGATCTATTACGGCTTCTGGTTTTCCCCGGAGCGGCACATGCTGCAGGCGGCTATTGATACAAGCCAGGAGCATGTCGAGGGCGAAGTCGCCCTGACCTTGTACAAGGGCAATGTGATGGTCACGGGCCGCACGTCCGATAAGTCGCTGTACTCGGAGGAATTGGTCACGTTCGAAGATGATCAGGGCGCGTACGATCAGGCTGATGCTCAAGGGTTCATCAAGTTGAACGCGCTGCGTCTGCGAACCCTTGCGGCGCGAAACAAGCGGATGCCGGACTAGGTCAGCGTTGGCAACGATGCCCGCCATGTCGGCTCGGCATATCTCTTGCTAGGTGTGAGAGATGCCAAGCCCCGTCCCAGTTCCTCGATCGACGATCACCCATACACCTCTGGAGGATGTTCAGGGGCTCGCGACCGGCGCCGTGATGTGCACGATGGGCGTGTTCCTGCTCACCCATTTGGGGCTGATAACCGGACAAACTGCCGGCCTTGCGGTTGTCATATCCTATCTGACGGGCTGGTCATTCGGGCTTGTGTTCTTCGTTGTCAATCTGCCGTTCTACGTTTTTGCGATCCGCGCGATGGGGTGGGAGTTCACGTTAAAATCCATGGCGTGCGTGGTCGCGCTGTCGGTGGGTACTGAATACATGCCGCTAGGGTTTGCAATCGAGCGGCTTGACCCTGCCTTGGGCGCGATCATGTTTGGCGTCGTAACGGGAATTGGCCTTCTGGCAATCTTCCGGCACAAAGGCTCGCTGGGCGGTTTGGGCGTCGTAGCGATCTGGGTTCAGGATACGTTCGGTATCCGGGCGGGCTACATCCAACTCGGTTTTGATGCGGCCCTGTTTGCCGTGGCCGCCGTGCTTTTCCCGCTATCGGTGGTGATGTACTCGGTGCTCGGCGCAGTGGTGTTGAACGGCCTGATCGCGTTTAACCATCGCCGAGACTGGTACATTCCCCGATGAGGTTTGGCTCAGTTTTCAGCCGACGCTATACGAATGCTGGCGCCTCGATCCTGCTCCATGAGCTGATCGATCCGTGCGCGTTCCCGCTCAAAGGACAGCAGTCGAGCGCCGTAGAGTGTCTCTTCCCGTGCAACCCGGATAGCCATCGGGTCCACATAGTTTCCGTTCACCTTCACCTCGTAGTGAAGGTGGGGGCCGGTCGACAGTCCGGTTGAACCAACAAACCCAATGACTTCGCCCTGCTGGACGCGCGAGCCTATCGTAAGGCCCGATGCGAAGCGGTTGAGGTGGGCGTAGCCGGTTTCGTAGCCGTTCGCATGTTGGATGCGGATCAGTCGGCCATAGCCGGAGGACCATTTCGCTTCGACCACCGTACCGTCTGCGGCCGCCATGATCGGCGTGCCGCGTGGGGCAGACCAGTCGACGCCATTATGCATCCGCCTGATGCGCAAAATTGGGTGTAGTCGCATGCCATAGGCCGAACGAAAACGGCCGTTGGGAACCGGGTTGCGCAGGAGGAACTTGTTGGCCGACACACCATTCTGGTCAAAGTACAAGATAGAGCC
Source organism: Pseudomonadota bacterium (assembly GCA_039024915.1). Classification (NCBI taxonomy): domain Bacteria; kingdom Pseudomonadati; phylum Pseudomonadota; species Pseudomonadota bacterium. The sequence goes on along the minus strand of JBCCPK010000010.1, from coordinate 34,296 downwards.
GTCTTCCGCAGTGAAGCGGTAGAACTTATGCGTTGTGCTGCCGACGGTTATCGATGCAAACACCACATCGCCAGCGGCATCATTATCGTCATCTAACTCGTAAAGCACTTCCAGGGTGTCGCCACCGCGCGCGGCGCGCTGGTAATCGAGATCGTAGGCGAAAATCTTGATCAACTCGCCGGCGATATCCATGGGAATGTTGTTGGCGAGCGCCGTTTCGTAGATCGATGAATACAGGCGTGCAGAGCCCGTGCCCTGAACAACGGTTGTCGCATCGGCGAAACTGGACAGGTCAAGGGCCACAGGCTCTTCGTCGACCTGGTAGCTACCATCTTCGGTCAGCGCGATTGTCAGCAGATGCAGATCCGGCCCGTACAGGCTTACACGCTTAGGATCGAAAGCGTCGCCGCCTTCACTGGTCGGTGCCATGGCAATACGCAGGCGGAACCCTTCGCGCATTTCCGTTGTGTCGAGGAACGCGCGGAAGGCTTCCTCCACCGGATCGACTGCGCCTTCGCGCACGCCATTGGCAATAAGAACGTCACCGAGAACATCACCGTCGCGGAGCGCAACAATGATCTCGTCGAGCTGTTCTATTTCGTCCAGACCCCCGGGCTCGACCTTTCCAATAACCGAGAAATTTTCAGGGATCACCCGAACAGATGCAAAGCTCTCCAAAGCATCAAGTGCAGCGCTGGCCGTTCCCTGTGGCTCATCTTGCAGCGTCGCTGTCGGATCAGCAAAGCCCAAGGCGCTGTCGATCAGGTCCAGGTTGGCGGCCGGTGCAAGCGCGGCTGCGATGTCTTCAGCTGACGGCCCACCTACAGTGAAGCGTGCGGTATCAGCGACTTCATAAGCCACTTGTTCCGGACTCATGATCGCGTCCTGATCCAGAATGGCGGTCGCCAAGGGGAACGGTATCTGGCGAACGGCGATTTCACCCTCGACATCCGCATCGTAAATGAGCGCGGTGTTTTCGGCGCTGATGGCGTCAGAATTACCGGCGAACAGTGTCAGAGGGTTGAACGGTGGGCGGTCCGCGCTGAGTTCCGTTGTCTCAAGGGCAAGTGTCGCAATGACCCGGGAAAATGGCTGCAGGCGCACAACATCCATGTCGCCTTCGCGGTGGATGGTCGAAACCTCCAGAACGCGTTGGTTCGACACAGGCTCGAACGTCCGCGTCAGCCTGTCGCCTTTTGTGATGCGCCCCTCGTCATCGCGCAGGTTGGCCAGCCACTCGGTTTCCGCAACGCTGGGAGGCACAGCGAATTGTTGGCGGCCATCGACCGCGGCGTACAGAGCGCCGATCATCAGGCCTGTTGAGGCGATACCAGTGATGACTGTCCCGACCAGCCATTTTAGGCTGACACCACGATACTCAACGCGCGCACTGCTGCGCGCCTCGACAGACATCGCGGGGTCGGTCCCGATATCTATGCGTTTCTTGCTTCGTCGGAGGGGTGCCATCACATTCATCTATCGCGCTGAGGTGCGAGAGCACAAGGCTTTTCAAGCGTTTAAGTTTGGGCGATGCATGCAAAATGTGTTGGTATTGTGAATGCTGGCCCGTGGTTCGGCCATCCCACGGTAGACCGCGATTGCCCGAATCATAACGCGCGTGGCAATCAACGAAGATGCGCAGTTTTCGAGCCCGCAACCCGCAACGCGACGCCAGGTCCGATAAGGCCCGTCTTGACGCGTTGGTTCGCCATATTGGCGATGTCCGGGCGGGCATCGCGAAAGAACGTCGAGGCCTGGAGCGGCGGTATGCCGATGTAATCGGAGAAGCCGCGCATCTCGTTGACACCGTGGCGGACGTCATTCGCGAGCCCGAAAACGAAGAGGCGCTGTCGCAGGCAGAAGCGAATGCCCTTTATGCTGCGCAGCGCATTGCCGAACTTGACCGACAATTGGGGGTCGTCGATGGGCTCACGGAGCGCGTCAAGGTCATGTTCGAGCCTCCCGACGAGCTTGAGAAGCTTCGAGGCAAATAAACGGCTCAGCCTATCAAGCGGTCACATGTGAATTTGCCGCTTTTCGACGGCAAGAGCAGCCTCTTTAACGGCTTCACTCATCGTTGGGTGCGCGTGGCACGTCCGAGCCATGTCTTCCGATGATCCGCCAAACTCCATGAGGACCGCCGCCTCATGGATCAGGTCGCCCGCGCCCTTACCGACGATGTGTACGCCCAGAACCTGATCGGTTTTTGAATCAGCCAACACCTTGGCAAAGCCATCTGTGGCGTTCATTGCACGCGCGCGTCCGTTCGCCGAAAAGGGGAACTTGCCCGCTTTGTATTCAACACCAGCGGCCTTCAGCTCTTCCTCCGTCTTGCCCACCGATGCCACTTCCGGTTCGGTGTACACCACCGACGGGATCACACCGTAGTTCACATGACCGGCTTTGCCTGCGAGCATCTCAGCAAGTGCGACGCCCTCATCCTCGGCTTTGTGCGCCAGCATCGGACCGTCGATCACATCGCCGATGGCATAGACACCGGCAACACTTGTCTTGAAGTGACCATCGGTTTTCACGCGACCGCGTTCATCCATGGCCACGCCAACCTCTTCCAATCCGAGGCCCTTTGTGTAGGGCACGCGGCCTGTGGAGACGAGAACCACGTCCGCCTCGATCGTTTCGGCCGTCGCCTCACCGCCGGCCTGTTCGACGGTCACATGTTGCTTGCGGCCCTTCTTCTCGATGGCCGTGACCTTTGACGAGAGCATGAACTCGATACCCTGCTTCTTGAGCATGCGCAGGAACTGCTTGGAGGTGTCGAGGTCCATATTGCCCAGGATATGGTCGAGAAACTCAACTACGGTGACCTTTGCCCCAAGCCGCCGCCAGACCGAACCAAGCTCAAGGCCGATGACGCCGCCGCCGACAACCACGAGATGCCCGGGCACCTTGTCGAGCTCCAACGCACCGGTCGAACTGACGACCGTCTTTTCATCAATATCGACCGACACGCCAGGGATGCCTGACGAGTCCGAGCCCGTGGCGATCACGATATGCTTCGCGTCGAGCTTCGTTTCCTTGCCATCCTCGGCGGTAACACTGACTTTACCCGGCGCGGTGATGGTGCCGGTTCCGATGTAGTCGGTGATCTTGTTCTTTTTGAACAGGTAGGAAATCCCGTTGACGTTGTCGTCAACCACCGACTGTTTGTGGGTCATCATGGCGGCGAGATCGAGTTTGGGTTTGCCAACCTTGATGCCCAGCGTTTCGAACGTGTGCCCGGCCTCCTCAAAGACGTCGGACGCGTGGAGCAGGGCTTTGGATGGGATGCAGCCGATGTTCAGGCACGTACCTCCGTGTGTCGCCCGTTTTTCGACGACGGCCACCTTCATGCCCAACTGGGCGGCGCGAATAGCACAGACATAGCCGCCAGGCCCGGTGCCAATAACGATGAGGTCGTAGGTGTCAGCCATGAGGTGTTGTTTCCTTCCCGCGGACCGCTAAAGCAGCGTCCGCACCACAATGGTTAAAATGGCGAAAAAGGCGATTGCCCAAACGATGGAGCGCAGACCGAAAACGCCAATAACGTACAGCGGCACATACACAAGGCGCGCCGCGAGGTAGATCCAAGCTGCTGCCGTGGTCACTGTATCCGTCGCGCCCGTTATGTGGGCGACGAGGACGGCGATCGCAAACCAGGGCAGCGTCTCGATGTGGTTGTCGTACGCGCGCTTGAGGCGAAGCGTGCGCACGGAAAGCTGCCGCTTGGGAGGTCCATCGCGCGGACCGGCGGTGTACCCCGGCTCCAGCTCAAGGTTGGCCGGGACGGCGTAGAGCACCAGCTGGATCGCTGCCAACAGGACAGCCAGTAGCAAAACCAGAAGTTCCGGTGTCATCAGGGTTGGCGTCCCCCTAGGGCGCGAATGTCAGCGTTTCGCTTCCGCGTCCGTTGGCCCAGGTGCCGTACAGGTTCCCATCGTTACCGAGCCGGTAGATGGCCGGGTGCTGCTGCCCCCAATCGATGATGAACTCCCCGCCAATCATAGGGCCGCTGCCCATGAAAGCGTCTTTCCCGACCTGCCATTCTATGTGCAACTCACCATCCTGGGGGTCCCAATACAGGTAAGCGGAGCCGTTGTAGGTGGTTCCATCAGGGTTGGTGCCGCTGACGTCGAACGTTTGGGGCAAAGCCGAGAACAGATCGTCTATCAGCTCGGAATAGGCATGTGTGCCTGGCTCAGCCGCACCACCTTTTTTGGCCAATGCGGCGCCCGGAAGGCCCGCAAAAAGGCAGGCGGCTAGAGCGAGAACACAAAGAGAGCGGGGCGCAGACATCTTATAGATCCAGAACCAACCGCTGCACGTCTTCGAGGCTTTCCTTCACACGCACCAGGAAGGTCACGGCTTCCTTACCGTCCACAATCCGGTGGTCGTAGGACAGAGCAAGGTACATCATCGGCCGGATGACAACCTGACCGCCGATAGCCATCGGGCGTTCCTGTATCTTGTGCATACCCAGAATGCCCGACTGCGGCGCGTTGAGGATTGGCGAGGACATCAGCGAACCGTAAACGCCGCCGTTCGAAATGGTGAAGGTACCGCCCTGCATCTCGGCCATGCCGAGCTTGCCGTCGCGCGCCTTCTTGCCGAACTCGCCAATTTTCTTTTCGATCTCGGCGATCGACATCTGGTCGGCATCGCGAACCACGGGCACCACAAGACCCTTGTCGGTGCCGACGGCGACGCCGATGTGACAGAAATTCTTGTAGATGATGTCGGTGCCGTCGATCTCCGCATTGACCGCCGGAATTTCTTTGAGAGCGTGGCAGACCGCCTTGGCGAAAAAGCCCATGAAGCCGAGCTTCACGCCGTGCTTCTTCTCGAACAACTCCTTGTACTGCTTTCGCAGGTCCATCACTGGGCCCATGTCCACCTCATTGTAGGTGGTGAGCATTGCGGCGCTATTCTGTGCGTCCTTAAGGCGCTTGGCGATCGTCTGGCGCAGACGGGTCATGCGGACGCGATCTTCGCGCTCTTCGTCTTCCGGTGCGGATGCTGGCCGCGCAACCGCCGCTGGCGCAGACGCTTGCGGAGCTGCGGTGGCACCACTTTCGATGGCGGCGATCACGTCGCCCTTGAGCACCTGGCCACGCTTGCCGCTTCCCGCCGCAACACTGACGCCGGTTTCCGCCATCATACGGCTTGCCGAGGGGGATGGGGGCATTTGCGTTGACGAGGCCGCCGGTGTCGGTGCGGAAGTCGGTGCTGGCGCTGCTGGTGCCGGTGCGCTTTCGGCCTGGGCCGGCGCACCTCCTTCGGCAATCTTCAACAACAGATTGCCCGGCTCGACGACATCGCCCGACTTGACCACGATCTCTGCGATCGTGCCGGACACGGGAGCAGGAATCTCCTGGGCGGCCTTGTCGGTTTCCAACTCCAGCAGCACATCGTCCGCCTTCACGGCATCGCCAACCTTGACGGAGATCTCACCAACCTCAGCCTCAGTTACGGATTCGCCCGCGCTGGGGGTGATCACGTCGACCAGTGCGCTGCTTGAGGCGGGCGTGGCTGCCGGCGGGCTTGCACTTTCCGCTGGCGCCGCGGCCGTAGCTCCGTTGCCGGGACCGCTTTCAGCGGCACCTTCGCCCATCATGCCAAGAAGCGCCCCAACCTCGACGGTTTCGCCTTCATTGACGACGATCTCCGCAATCGTTCCCGATGCCGGTGCAGGGACTTCGACGGTGACCTTATCGGTTTCCAACTCCACAAGGGGTTCGTCGGCGTTCACCGCATCTCCAGGCTTCTTGTACCAGCTGGCAACCGTTGCTTCGGTTACCGATTCCCCAAGTGTGGGAACGCGAATTTCATTCGCCATGTCCATTCTCCCTAGCGCCAGGACGTGCCCAGCCTATCAATCATCCGGCCCCCGCCGGTCCCGATTAATCGTTCCGTCAGTCGCCAAGCGCGTCTTCAAGGAATGCGTTTAACTGTGCCATGTGCTTGGACATAAGTCCGGTTGCCGTTGCCGCTGCTGCGGGTCGTCCAGCGTAACGCGCACGCTTGTGCTTGCCGTCAACCTTTCCAAGAACGAACTCCAGGTTGGGCTCGATGAACGACCACGACCCCATGTTTCTAGGTTCTTCCTGACACCAGACCACTTCAGCCTGCTTGAAGCGAGACAGTTCTTTGATGAGCGCCTTGAAGGGAACCGGATAGAGCTGTTCAACACGCAGCAACTGAATGTCGGTGATGCCGCGTTTTTCCCGCTCCTCGTAAAGGTCGAAATAGACTTTTCCCGAACACAACACAACGCGACGGATTTTCTCGTCGTCGGCAAGCTTGATCGGCTCATCGGGTAGCAATTGCGCATCGTCCCACAGCACGCGGTGGAACGTACTGTCGGGACCGAACTCTTCGAGCTTTGAGGTTGCGCGCTTGTTCCGCAGCAGGCTCTTGGGGGTCATCATGACAAGCGGTTTGCGGAAATCGCGGTTCAACTGCCGGCGCAGGATATGAAAATAGTTTGCGGGCGTCGTGCAGTTTGCAATCTGCATATTGTCTTCGGCGCACATCTGCAGGAACCGTTCAAGCCGGGCTGATGAGTGTTCAGGACCTTGTCCTTCATAGCCGTGCGGCAGTAGGCAGACGAGGCCAGACATGCGCAACCACTTGCGCTCGCCCGATGAGATGAACTGGTCAAACAGGACTTGGGCGCCGTTCGCGAAGTCACCAAACTGCGCCTCCCACAGGGTCAACGCGTTCGGCTCAGCCAATGAGTAGCCATATTCGTAACCGAGCACAGCCTCCTCGGAGAGCATCGAGTTGATGACCTCGTAGCGCGCCTGACCTTTCCGCAAATTGTTGAGCGGGATGAACCGGCGTTCGTCTCGTTGATCGTACAGGACCGAGTGGCGCTGCGAGAAGGTGCCGCGTTCGCAATCCTGACCCGAAAGCCGAACCGGGTGGCCTTCAACCACGAGCGTCCCGAAGGCCAGCGCCTCGGCAGTCGCCCAGTCGATACCTTCTCCCGTGTCGAACATTTTCTTGCGGTTGGCGAGGAAGCGCTTGATCGTTCGATGGGCTTCGAAATCCTCGGGAGTATCGGTCAGCTTGGCGCCAATCTCCTTGAGCATTTCCATCTCGACGCCGGTGGATCCTCTGCGCGGATCGTCGTCGACCCTGGCCTGAGTGAGCCCGGACCATTTGCCATCGAGCCAGTCGGCTTTGTTCGGCGCATAGGCTTGTCCGGTCTCGAACTCGGCGTCGAGGTGCTTACGGAACTCTGCCTTGCGTGCATCGATTTGCTCGACCGTCAGGACGCCTTCCTTGACCAGCTTCTCCGCATAGATCGTCAACGACGTTGGGTGCGTCTTGATCTTCTTGTACATGATTGGCTGGGTGAACGCCGGCTCATCGCCCTCATTGTGGCCAAAGCGCCGATAGCAGATCATGTCGATGACAACAGGCTTATGGAATTTCTGCCGGAACTCGGTCGCGATCCGGGCGGCGTAAACCACCGATTCTGGGTCATCCCCGTTGCAATGGAAGATCGGGGTTTCAACCATCTTCGCCACGTCCGATGGATAGGGCGAGGAGCGTGAAAAGCGCGGATTGGTGGTGAAGCCGATCTGATTGTTGATGATGAAGTGGATGGAGCCGGCGGTCCGATGGCCCCGAAGGCCAGACAAGCCGAAGCATTCCGCCACCACACCCTGGCCGGCAAACGCTGCATCGCCGTGCAGAAGCAGCGGCAGCACTTTCGACCGTTGCTCGAGCGGCACCACCTCCCGCTCTTCGTCCCAGGTGCCGATCTGGTCCTGCTTGGCGCGCGCTTTGCCAAGCACAACAGGGTTGACGATCTCAAGGTGGGATGGATTGGCCGTCAGCGACATATGGACTGTATGGCCGTCGAACTCTCGGTCTGACGATGCGCCCAAATGGTACTTTACATCGCCCGACCCTTCCACATCATCGGGCGCATAAGAGCCGCCCTTGAACTCGTGGAAGATCGCCCGGTGGGGTTTCGCCAGAACCTGGGACAGCACGTTCAGGCGACCACGGTGCGCCATGCCAAGGACGATATCCTCGACGCCTTGCTGACCGCCAACCTTGATAATCTGTTCCAGTGCGGGCACCAGCGACTCTCCGCCATCAAGGCCGAAGCGTTTGGTACCGGTGTATTTCACATCGAGAAACTTCTCGAAGCCCTCTGCTTCGATCAGCGTGTTCAAAATGGCCTTCTTGCCATTCTCGGTGAAAGCGATGCCCTTGTCCGGGCCCTCAATACGCTGCTGGATCCATGCCTTCTCTTCGGCGTCCGAGATGTGCATGAACTCGACGCCCAAGGTCGAGCAGTATGTCCGTTTGAGGATGTCGACCATCTGCGGGATAGTCGCAAACTGAAGGCCGAGCACATTGTCGAGAAAGATCGGTCGATCATAGTCCGCCTCGGTCCACCCATAGCTTTTGGGGTCGAGTTCAGGCGCGTCTTCCTGTTGTGACAGGCCAAGCGGATCAAGATCCGCGTGCAGATGGCCGCGCATGCGATAGGCGCGAATCATCATGATTGCCCGAACGGAGTCGCGCGTTGCTTGCTGGACCTGTTGTTCGGAAACCTGCCCGCCGGCTGCCTGTGCTCCGGCTTTGAGCGTTTCCTCAACCTTCTTGGCAGCAACCTTTTCGTCAGGCCCCCAATTGGCGTCGAGTGCCGACACCAGCTCGCCATTGCCGGCAATCGGCCAATCGGGCCGCTTCCAGGACGCGCCGCGCGCGTTCTCCGCAACATCCGATGCGTTGTCCCCCATAAGCGCAAAGAATTCGGCCCATTCCGAGCCGAATTGCGAGGGGTCTTTCTGATAATCGGCGTATAGCTGATCAAGGTATGCGGCGTTACCGCCGTAAAGGAATGACGTTGCAGCAAACGCTGCGTTCGCATCCTGCCGTCCCATCGGCTTCTGTCGCGGGGGGTTTCCCCGTGCTCCCTATTGCGGCCGCTTGCCCGTCAAGCGACACCGGTGTGCGATTCAGTCACGACATCGCATGTGCACTATCCATTCAAGACCTTGACCAAAGTCTTGCCAAGTTGGGCAGGTGACGGAGAAACCGCAATTCCGACTTCTTCCATTGCTGCGATCTTGTCTTCTGCGCCGCCTTTGCCGCCGGAGATCACGGCGCCTGCATGGCCCATGGTGCGGCCCGGGGGTGCCGTGCGCCCAGCGATGAAGCCGACCGTCGGCTTCCAGCGCCCCTTTTTCTTTTCGTCGGCGAGGAACTGCGCCGCGTCTTCCTCGGCCGACCCACCGATTTCACCGATCATGATGATCGAGGTGGTTTCCTCGTCCCCTAGAAAGAGTTCCAGTACGTCGATGAACTCGGTGCCTTTCACCGGGTCGCCGCCGATCCCCACAGCAGTCGTCTGCCCGAGGCCCTCATTGGTGGTCTGAAACACCGCTTCGTAGGTGAGCGTGCCCGAGCGCGATACAATACCTACATTGCCCTTTTTGAAGATCGAGCCGGGCATGATGCCGATCTTGCACTCATCCGGTGTCATGATGCCGGGGCAATTCGGCCCCAGAAGCCGCGAATTGGATTTTTCAAGCCGCGCCTTCACCTTCACCATATCGCCCACCGGAATGCCCTCGGTGATGCAGGTAATGAACGGAATTTCCGCGTCGATGGCCTCGATGATGGCTGCTGCAGCGCCGGCCGGCGGCACGTAGACAACCGATGCATTGGCACCTGTCGCCTCTTTCGCTTCGGCAACGGTCGTGAAGATGGGCAGCTCCGCGCCCGCTTTCGGTCCCGCGCCGTCGCCGGCGATCCAGGTCTCGCCGCCCTTCTTGGGGTGAATGCCGCCGACCATCTGCGTGCCGTGATAGGCCAGCGCCTGCTCGGTGTGGAAGGTGCCGGTCTTGCCTGTCAGCCCCTGCACGATGATCTTGGTGTCTTTGTCGACAATAATGGACATTAGTTCTGGTCCTTTAGGATCTGCTTGATCTCTTTGAGCTCAGCGATCATTTCCCGATTGGTATCCACGATAAGCTGATTGACTGCGTTGACGTCTCGCACGTGGCTGTCTTGCTGTTTCTTGGCTGTGCGGAGAAAAAGGAGGAACACGCCAATAAGGACGAGAAAGGGCAGCCAAGCGGCGATGAGGTCAAAGCTGCTTTGCTCGTCCATGGGTCCCGCTACCCCACCGCCTTCACGATCTTCTGGGCCGCGTCGTCGAGATCATCGGCGGCGATCACATTCAGATCGGAGCCGTTGATGATGGCTTTGCCTTCCTCGACTTTGGTGCCTTCAAGCCGAACAACCAGTGGCACCTGCAGTCCGACCTCCTTGACCGCCGCGACAACGCCCTCCGCGATCACATCGCAGCGCATGATGCCGCCGAAAATGTTGACCAGGATGCCTTTGACGTTCGGATCGGCGGTGATGATCTTGAAGGCTGCGGTGACCTTTTCCTTCGATGCGCCGCCGCCGACATCGAGAAAGTTGGCCGGCTCCTTGCCGTACAGCTTGATGATGTCCATCGTCGCCATGGCGAGGCCCGCACCGTTCACCATGCAGCCGATATCGCCATCGAGCGCCACATAGGCGAGATCGTGTTTGGAGGCTTCGATTTCCTTCTCGTCTTCCTCGGTCTCGTCACGCAGCTCCATCACGTCGGGATGGCGGAAGGTCGCGTTCCCATCAAAGGAGACTTTCGCATCGAGCACCCGCAGGTGGCCGTCTTTCATGACGATCAGCGGGTTGATCTCGAGAAGGCTCATGTCCTTCTCGGTGAAGGCCTTGTAAAGGATCGGGAAGAGGCCCTTGCCATCCTCGGCGGCGGCGCCATCGAGCTCAAAAGCCGCATTCAGCTGGGCAACGGCCTCGGCATCGACGCCAACGTCTGGATGCACATCGATGGTGTGAATCTTGTCCGGCGTCTCCTCGGCGACGGCTTCGATGTCCATCCCGCCCTCGGTTGAGGCGACGAAGGACACGCGGCCTGTTTCGCGGTTCACCAGAAGTGAGCAATAGAGTTCGCGGTCGATGTCCGCGCCATCTTCAAGGTACAGCCGATTGACCTGCTTTCCAGCAGGGCCCGTCTGCTTGGTGACAAGCGTGTTGCCGAGCATCTCACCGACGTGGCTGAGCACCTCGTCCTTGGAGAAGGCGAGCCGCACACCGCCTTTTGCGTCCGGGCCCAGTTCCTTGAATTTTCCCTTGCCACGTCCGCCGGCGTGAATCTGGCTTTTCACCACCCAGACCGGTCCGCCAAGGGTGTCCGCTGCTGGGGCTGCGTCGGCGGCATCGAGAATGGGCACGCCGTCGGCGACGGGTGCACCAAAGCTCTTGAGGAGCGCTTTTGCCTGATATTCATGGATGTTCATGGCAAATCCTGAGTTGCGATGTGGTCAGATCAATTCAAAAGAAAGGGGAAAAAGCTGCCTCCGCGCCCGACGAGGGTGCGGAATGCCTGCCAGTTGTCATCGGAAATCACCGGGCCTTCCTCGACTGCGAACAACACGCCCCGTCCCTGTATGAGGCCGAGAATGTCGGTGGATTGCGGCTCTTCAAGAAAGGTCGCGATATTGATGCCGTGCGTCGCGCCGGCGCCACCCAGGCGCCAGTGGGGAGCGAGAAGACGTCCCTCTAGCAGCGCTTCGAGGTCATCCAGCACGGCAAGCCAGGCCGGGCCTATCTCGCCGGGAAAGGTGATGGGGAGCGCGGAGGTTTGCGTGGGTGAGGGGATCCACTCGCGGCGCTGGTCTGTTTCGGTGGCGACCGCATCCCAAAACACGCGGTTTTCCGCAACGAGCGCAAGCATATGCTCCCGGGCGGCGCTGGTGTTTTCGGCGAGCGGCACCTGCTCGAGGACCAGGATCCACGCCACGATCGTGTCGATCGCGCGGGTCTCTCCACCCAACATCCTGTTGCGCTCGCCGGCAAAGCGGGCGTCCAGAGCTGCACCCTCTGCAAAGACTTCGTCGATGATGTCGGCTGGCTGCAAGGCGAGCACGAGATTGGCGGTCGCTGACAGAACGTGCGTGTAGGCGGTGAGCCAGGCAGCATCCGATTGATCGAAATCGACGACCGGAGCGCTCCCGAAGGCCTCCAGAGCTTCGCCCGCCCTTCGCCCACCGAACAGGCCAGCCATCACGGCGGGCAGGCTTTCTGCATCAGAGCGCGTGCCGTCAGCATCAATGTCGAACCAGATCGAACTGACATCCACCGGAACTGTGAAAGTTGTAACGATGCCAAGCGAACCAAGCGTCTCGCGTGCGGCGTCCATCTGCGCATCGACGTCGCTGAAAAGCGTTTCGAGGACAGCACCGGAAAACGGCTCCGGCTCGGGATTGGCGGGCAGGCCGAGTTGCATCAGCGCCAGTCCGAGCATGCCCTGTGTCGCGCCGTACCGATAGCGGGTTTGCAGCGCGTTCTCGACCCCGCGCAAGAACTGTGCGCCAGCGAGAGTGAAGACTTCTTCCTCGGTCGTTGATCCTTGCGCCGATAAGCGGTCGATCATCGGCTGCAAGCCTTCGTTGAAGCTAATCGCGTCGGGGTCAATCGCGGCGGACGTTTGGGAGGACGGGCCTTTCTGAGCGAAAGCCGAACCCGCTGATGCCGCAAATAAAACGGCCGCAAGCACCATGGCAAGCACCATGGAACGTGTCCATGATATCGGCAGTCCGTTGTGCGTTTCCGACTGGGGTGCGGGCATGCTCGCCGTCCGTTGCGGTGTCTGCGAGCCCGATCAGCCCAGTGAGGCGTCGATGCCGATGCAGGCTTCCATCAGGCCCTTCACCGAGCCAACCGATTTGTCGAACTGCTCACGCTCGGCGATGTCGAGGTCAATTTCGATGACCTTCTCAATGCCGTTGGCACCGATCACGGTCGGAACGCCGACATACATGTCGTTGAGACCGTATTCGCCCTTCAGCGCCGCCGCGCAGGGAAGCACGCGCTTTTTGTCCTTGATGTAACTCTCGGCCATGGCGATCGCGGACGATGCCGGGGCGTAAAAGGCCGAGCCGGTCTTCAGCAGGCCAACAATCTCCGCGCCACCATCGCGCGTCCGCTGGACGATCTGGTCGAGTTTTGACTGGCTCATCCAGCCCATCGAGACGCAATCATCCAAGGAGATGCCGCCGACGGAAGAATAGCGGGTGAGCGGCACCATTGTATCGCCATGGCCGCCCAAGACGAATGCGTTGACGTCTTCTACCGACACATCCAACTCCTCGGCGATGAAATAGCGGAAGCGTGCGGAGTCGAGCACGCCCGCCATGCCGCAGACCTTGTTCTTGGGCAGGCCGGAGAATTTCTGCAGCGCCCAGACCATGGCGTCGAGCGGATTGGTGATGCAAATGACAAAAGCGTCGGGAGCGTATTTCGCGATACCTGCGCCGACTTGCTGCATGACCTTGAGATTGATGCCCAGGAGATCATCGCGGCTCATGCCAGGCTTGCGCGGAACACCTGCCGTCACGATGCAAACGTCGGCACCCGCGATGGCCTCATATCCTGTTGTGCCCGACAGTTTGGCGTCGAACCCGTCGACCGGGGAGGATTCCGCGATATCAAGGGCTTTGCCGTGGGGGATGCCGTCTGCGATGTCGAACATCACGATATCGCCCAACTCCTTCAGCCCCGCCAGGTGCGCCAGCGTTCCGCCAATCTGGCCTGAACCGATCATTGCAAGTTTTTTGCGAGCCATGCTCTTCCCCCGAAATTTGGTCGAGCCGGCTAGGCCCGTGCGGTTGCTGTCGGCCCCTGTTCCCCCGGGGCCGCGCGATGGCTGACGTTTAGGTAATGTCCAGCTTCGCCTTCCTTTGGGTCGTAAACCTGCACCCGAACCGGTTCAAGTTGGGCAAAGGCCTAAGATGGAAGCGAAACAAAGGCTTACGCAAAGGTAAGCTGATCGCCGACGACAGTAGGCGTTCAGGCTGCTTGAGCGTTTGCTTTGGCCCGTCTGGGCGCGCGCAAATACTCTTCCGAACGCATGTCGATGAGCCGTGAAGCGGTCCGATCAAAGGCAAAGGCTTCATTGCCGCTGTTGGCATCATACAGCGCATGCGGTTCGGCATCGGCCGAAGCGATCAGCTTGACGCCAACATCGTAAAGGGCATCGATCAGAGTAATGAACCGCTTGGCTTCATTGCGGTTTTCCGCCCGCATCATCGGGATGCCATCGATCATGACGGTGTGGAAGCGGTGGGCGATGGCGAGATAGTCTTCCGCGCCAAGGGGCTTCTCGCACAAATCGGCGAACACAAACCGAGCGACCCCTTGGGCCTGTTTGGGAACGGGCACGATCCTGCCTTTCACGGCAATGGTGTCCTGTTGGCCGGGCGCCGCTCCGGTCAGACGTTCCCAAGCGGCGTCCATCGCGTGGTCAGAAACCGGTCCCAGAGGATTGTACCAAGTGGGTGCCGCCGCAAGCTTATCGAGTCTGTAATCCCGGTGTGAATCAAGCTCGAAACTGTCAACATGCCGATGCAACAGTTCGACAAACGGCATGAACAGTGCGCGGTTCAACCCGTCCTTGTATAGGTTGGCGGGCATGACATTGGACGTGGCGACGAGCACCACACCGCGCTGAAACAGTTGGGTGAACAACCGCCCCAAAATCATCGCGTCAGCGATGTCGACCACATGGAACTCGTCAAAGCATAGAAGCCGGGCTTCGTTGGCGAGCTGGGTTGCGACCGGCGGGATTGGGTCGTCGAGTTTTGTTTTACCCTCTTTGAGCGCTTGCCGATGAGCGTGGATGCGGTCGTGGACATCGGTCATGAATGCATGGAAGTGCGCACGACGTTTACGTTTGAGCGGCGCAACATCGAAGAACAGGTCCATAAGCATGGTCTTGCCACGCCCGACGCCGCCCCAGAGGTAAAGACCCTTCGTTACCGGCGCTTCGCCCCGACGTTTCGCAAACAGCCAGCCCAGCGCGCTGGACTTCCGGGCGAGCCGTTGCTCTGACAATTCAGCATTCAAACGATCTAGCAGATCGGCGGCGCGCCTCTGTATGGCATCGTCATCTATGTCGCCTGCGCGCACGAGAGCTTCGTAGCGCGTCGCAACCCGTTGATGCGGAGGCAGCAAGGGGGCGGGCGGCTGCATTTGCCCGCTGACAGGTCTAGGCGATGTCCCCCGGCGTGCCATGCGCGGCCCTCACTATCTTACGACCCGCGTCAATCCCCCGACAGACGTGGCGCGTGTATCCTAGCGGAATACCGTCAGGCCCTGTCCGCTTTCCAGCTGCCCAGCATAACGGGTACCGCCGGTGCGAAACAACCGGGCCAGAGGTGCACCATCCTCGCCCTTCAGAAGAACTTGCCGACCTTCAACGGACCAGGCTGAGAGGGCTGCCAGCTGCACATCGCCACAGTTGCGCGTGGAGGCCCGGTAGCCGCCAGTCCAAGTCGTTAATGAGAGATTGATCGAGCAGGTAGCCGATGGTGTGGATGCCGACCACACGCCGATGAGATCATCTTCGCTTACTTCCGCGCTCTCACCATCTGCCAGCGGGGGTGCAAGTGCTGTATCGACGGTGCCATCAATGGGCGTCCCATCTTCCCCCGCAGCTTCCGCCAGCGATTCCGACGATAGGTCCGACATCTGCACAGGTGGGTTGAGTGTGGAGCTTGCCACCGGTGTGGTTGGCGTGGCGGGCAGCGGCCCGGGTCCGCGACGGTCCATGAAACTCATGCAGCCGGCGAGCATAAAGCTCAGCCCCACAAGGCTCGCACCTTTGAGGAAGGATGAGCGCGTGGGTGATGTCGTCGTGACAACGCCGCGCAACGTCTTGTTTGGTTCGCGACTTGTCGCGGGACTTGTGTCCACCATTTTTATGATCTTTCCGATGCTGCCGGCGGGTTGCGCCGGCCCGTGCATCTTTCATGTCGCCCCTTGCGAATCGCTTTTATGTGGCCTTGTGCTGCTCGACAATGTCACGGAGCGTTAAGGCGGGCGTTCGGCAATGCGAAGATTGAAGCTGTTGCCCCGCTGTCACGCCGAATGCGCGATGCTTTCACCATTGATACCATCGAGCGCGGTCAACTCGGTCACAAGATCAGCGATGCGCGGGCGCAGACGGCTGGCCAGCTCAAGATAACGGACCACCCGCTGACCGGGCGCCAACTTATGGACCTCGGCGGTTTGCATATCCCATGTACGAACATCAAGATTACTGCCCAATGCGAGCTTGATCGAGCGGGGCAAAGTTCCATCAATCATGACGACATGATCGATCCGGGGAGCGCCGGCAAATGCGTACAGGCCGAGCGGTTTGAGCCCGCTACCGGCGCTATCGAGCGGCAGCCGCGCCATCGCCCGTTGCAGCGCCGTATCAATGGTTGAGTCTTCGTGCGTGGTGGCCGAGTAGATGCGCAGCGGCAAATCCCTGCCAACCTGCCGCAACTCATCGATGGCGATGACTTCTGCCAGAACACCCAGGCCTACGCCCGCGGTACCAACAAACAGAACCCCGCGATCAAACATCGTTTCTCTCCCCGGCAGAACCGCCAACACGTACGCTACAGTTTTGGTAGGCCAACCGGCCGTCTCGTCTCCCCAGACTGAACGGTCGCGGAAGTAGTCTAATACAAAGCGTTATCGCCCCACACGCTTGGTCAACAAAGCTTTGTACCAAGCTTTGTTGCCGAATCCCTAGCGCCCAAGTACTACCAAAGAGTAACAGATTTACGTACGCCCATACCGGTTCGATAAGGCCAAGACAAGGCCTCGCCACGCGTACCGACTTCGCGGTTCAGCCTTGAAGTGTCCCTACGAGTTGCGCGACGACCGCCTCATCTTCCAGCTGCATAGCCGCCGCTACAAGCGCGACGGCTCGAGGATGCAGCGGGATGTCGCCATCAGGGATGGCGATGGCCACCTGCCCTTGGGAGTCCACTGTCACGCTGACTTGATCGGCCGGAACAAGGGTGCCCTCAGGCTTGGTCTCGCTGACCAAACGAATGGCTTTGCCGGACGCTGTAGGGGTCTTTTGCATGGCGCCACAGTCTCACACCGCTCCTGCATGGTGCAAGCGTGAGATTGTATGGCGCTGTGGCGCGGTTAACTCGACTTGTCGACCCCAGCGTAAGCCTCCTCGCCCCAAACGCGCCGAACCGTCCGGTCACGACCGCAGGATGTGCGATAGAACTGATAGCGCAGCGGGTTCTTCTGATAATAGTCCTGGTGGAAGCCTTCGGCGTCCCAGAAGGTGGACGCGTCGAGCACGCGGGTCACGATGTCCCGGCCCAGCATTTGCTCGGCTCTGGCGATTTCGGCCTCAGCCACCGCGCGTTGTTCATCGTCGATCGCGAAGACCGCGGTGCGATAGGAGTTTCCTCGATCGCAGAACTGGCCGCCGTCATCGGTCACGTCGACGGTCCGCAAAAAGGTGTAAGCAAGGTCTTCGTAGCTCACCACGGTTGGATCGTAGACCACTTCAACCGCCTCAAGGTGTCCATCGGGTCCGTGGCTGCGGTAGGTGGGGTTGTCGGTCGTGCCACCAATATAACCCGATGTCGTTTCCAGCACACCGGCGACGTGATCGAAGTCCTTTTCCACGCACCAGAAGCAGCCTCCAGCGAATATGGCCGTTTCGGTCTGCGCGGAGCTCGCGGCCTCGTCATTGCTTTGACTATTCGCAGATGGTGCGAGCGAGAAGCCAACCAGTGCGGTTGTTGCAATCGCAACGGCAAAGGCGCTGAGGCGGTTTTGACGGGTCATGAGGTTTTGCCTCCGATCGATCTGTGGGCGTTCTGGTCAATCGCTATGGTTCAGTGACCATTGGTGAGCGTGATATGGCTTCCCGTGAGCGCGATTGCCAACCAAATCTGTTCACGGTCGCGTGTGGCTCGCGTCAGCGGTCTTGCTCTTGATACCACCCGACCAGTCGATGGATTGGGTGCTGAACATGGTCAGTGCAAGGACGGCGAAGGCGAAAACCGAGCCGGCGAGGAGCGCGAAGTCTTCAAGCTGGAGGAACAGATAGAGCACCCCAAACACCGATCCCAGGAGGGCGGCCACCACAAGGCCATGACGCACTCCGCCGAGCGACTGGGCACAGTAGGCCCCGATCAATGTTGCGGTCGCGCTGGCGGCGATCACATAGGCGGGGGCGAACCCAAGATGCTCGGCGATGGATAGGAGAAGGATGTAAAACAGCACAAGCGCTAGGCCGACAAAGACATATTGGACGACGTGCACAGCGCGGCCCGTGCGCACCTCCATGACGAACACGGCCATGAACACCACGCCAATAAAGACGATTGCGTATTTCAGCGCCCGGTCAACCGAAGCGTAGTAGTCGACGGGTTGAAAGAAGCGCACCCCGAACTGATCGTGCGCCAGTTGCTGCAGGAAGCCATTGCCGGTCAACGTGAAGGCCAGTGGAACCGAACGGCCCAGATGGGGGACTTGCCAGCTTGCACCAAAGCCATCGGTGCTGATCTCGGAGCTGGAGGGCAGGGCGGAACCTGTGAATGATGGGTGAGGCCAATCGCTTGTGATCGTTGCGCGCGTGTCCCGTGCGGCCGGAGCTATGTGAAGGGCCCGTGAGCCGTTCAATTCGAGATTGATCGTGAACTCGAATGGCTCGGGTGCGCCACTGAACAGCCCCGGAACGTGGATACCTTGACCGAGCGCTGTGCCTGGTCGCCCGGAGCTTTGCTGTGAAATCGCAAGCGCGCCAGCTGAGCTGGTGCCCAAGCTTGGTTCGAAAGCTCGGGTATCGCCATTGATGTCAAGCACGACGGCATTGCGGATCGCGCGGACGGACGAAATACCAAGCGCAAAGCGCGCCTCGCCCCACAAGAAGCGCGCTGCGTCCGCCGTGACCGACCGAGGGGAGAGCGTTCCAAACTGTCCGGTCAGGGTCAGGTCGGCGGCATAGACGGGGACATCGAAGATCCCGCGCGAGCGTACTTCACTGCGCGCTGAGACCGAGACATCAAGCGTCTCCGGCAGGAAGACGGCCTCCCGGCGAACCGTTCTGACGCTCTCCCGCTCGTCTTCAAGTGTGGTGACCTCAACCTCATAGGGGACCACGATAAAGGGTCCGGTCAGCGCCTGCGCGCCACCCCAGATGCCTGCAATCTCATCTGCAACATCGCGCGCGCGATCTTCGCGTTCGGACACCAGCAACCAGACCAAAGATGCCGGTATGAGCAACACAAGCGAGAGAACGCCGAGCGTGAAGAACTTGAAGCCCGGAGAACGCACAAAGCGGCCGGTGGCGGAAACAAGGGTATCGGTCATGGATTTGCCTGCGGTCGAGGCCCGGACGGGCTGGGGCGTCTGCGCTAGGCTGGAAATATGGCGGCGTTTCGAGGGTGCTGGGACGAAGCCAAGGCCATACTAAGGCGTTGGCGCGGGCCTGATCAGACCCGCGCCAACAGCGTTTGGTTATTCTGCGGGAACGCGATCACCCGCCGGTTCGTCATCAACGAACGTGGTGGGCAGGCCCTGCTTCTCGCGCTGACCATCGCGATAGATTGCGCGGATCAGAGCGAGACCCATCAGGACCATGACGACTGAGAACGGCAGTGCGCCGATCACCATAGCGGTCTGAATTGCGCCGAGCCCGCCGGCGATGATCAGGCCACCGACCACGAACGCCAGTGCAGCACCCCAGAAAAGGATGTGCGGCCGCGCCTTCGGCCCTTCGTCACCGGCTGCATTGATCGTGTTGATGATCAGCACAGCGCTATCGGCCGACGTGACGAGATAGGTCAGAAGCAAGATCACGACGATGATCGACATCGCGAACGCCAGCCCGTCAGAGAGCATCACCGCAAGCATCGCGAAAAGCTGGTCAGCCTGGCCTGCGCCGGTGATCGCTCCGTCAGCGACACCAGACAGTTCAAGATCGATGGCTGTGCCGCCGACCATTGCAAACCAGACGAAGCACATCAGCGCCGGGATGATCATGGCGCCAAGCACATACTCGCGGACCGTGCGCCCTTTGGAGATGCGCGCAAGGAACACGCCAACAAATGGCGCGAAGGCAATCCACCAGGCCCAATAGAAGATCGTCCAGCCGCCTTGCCAGCCGGCCAGCGCATCGCCTGTCTCGGTCCCGTCGGCGGACCAGACCGTGATGATGTTCCCCGGAATGGACACGAGGTAATCGAAGACGCCGACAACCAACGCTTGAGCGCCGAAGAAGGTCGATCCGAATATCAGGAAGAACGCGAGCAGAAAGAAGCTCAGACCCATATTCAGGTTCGACAACCATTTGATGCCTTTGCCGACACCCGACAGCGCGGACAGTGTCGACAGGCCCATGATCACCGTGAGTGCGAAGATGATGCCCAAGGTCGATGAGGATTGCTCGCCCGCATCGTTGACCGCGTACAGCCAATCACCAAAGCCGATGCGTGACAGTCCTGAAATGAACTGTTCAACACCGAAACCAAGGGTTTGCGAAACGCCCAAAACAGTCGCCACAACCGCAACGATGTCCACGACGTGGCCGAGAGGTCCGGACAGACGGTTGCCGAAGATCGGCGTCAGCGCGGAGCGAATGGTCAGCGGTAGGCTGCGGCGGTAGGAGAAATAGGCTAGCGCAAGCCCGACAATCGCGTAGCAGGCCCAGGCCGCAAGGCCCCAATGGGTGAACGACCAGATATAAGCGTCACGGACGTTGCCCGCTGTGCTGCCCTCGGTGATCCCCTGAATGGTCGCGGGGTTCGATGCCCAGTGATACATGGGCTCCGCCGTCGCGAAGGTGAGCATGCCAATACCGATACCGGCACCGAACATCATCGAGAACCAGGAGAAATTCGAGAATTCCGGTTCGTCTTCTTCCGTTCCGAGCTTCAGTCTTCCCGCGGCTGGCCAAAGCGCGAGGACGAAGCACAGGATCAGGAAGAATGCGACAGCATAAACGTACCAATAGCTGAAGGATGCAAGGATGATGCTGTTGAGTGCGCCAAGCACGGAGGCTGCTTGCGCTGGAAACGCGATAGCCCAAATAATGAGCGCACCAACCAGAATCTTGGCGGTGATTGTCACGTCTTTGGTGAAGCCCCGGTAGAAGCCTGATGCGGCAGTCTTGATGGGCAGTTCTGTAATAGGAGGCTTCATAAATATCTTTCCTCACGTGCTCTTCGGCAGGTCTGCTGCGTGCAGACCTTTTTCAACCGATCGGCATTTTTCTTGGGCGTCCCGGATGGGGACCGGCCGTATGTTAGCAAGCTAGAATGTAGATCGCAAAAAATGGCCGAACCGACTGTGGATTGGTCCTTTTCAATCGGGTGACCTGAGATGATTTTTGGGTGCATCGGCCGCGCGCGACTGAGGCCGCCTCAGGCCATCGGAATGCGCGAGAATGATTGAGGTCTCTCGGGACTAGCGTGCCGACTGAGCTGCCTGGCGGGCCGCTTTGTCGAGCGCTTGCAGGAAGCGTGATCGGTCCGCCTTGGAAAACGGCCTACCCCCTCCTTGATGGAAGGGATTGGCGGCGCGAATGTCGGCCATCAGGTCCCGTGTGGCAATTCGCTCACCAATATTGGCCGCTGTGAGGACCTCACCATTGTTCTTGAGCACCTGTGCGCCCGCTTTGACGCACCGATCCGCCAAGGGCATATCATCCGTGACGACGATATCGCCGGAACGGCATTGCTCGGCAATCCAGAGGTCGGCAGCGTCTGGGCCTTCTGGCACGATTTGCAACCTCAACAGCGGGTTGCGCGGCGGGCGAATGCCGCCGTTGCAGACCATAACAACCGGTATCGACAGACGGTCCGCCACCCTTTCCACCTCATCTTTGACAGGACATGCGTCGGCGTCGACGTAGATGGTCATGCTGCCTGAACTCCTATTTGCTTGTTGAGCCGGACGCTGATCCACAAGCACAGCAAGCTGAACACAAAGCACCAAGCTCCCATGAACGGAGCTTGAGCGGCAAACGGTATACCGCGATCAATGAGGATGCCGGTGATACCCGGCCCGATGGCTGTCGAGAAGATCATGATCGTGGTCGCCATCGAACGGATCGAACCCAAATGTCGCGTGCCGTAAACGAAGGGGTACAGGACACCCGCCAATGCGTTGGAAATTCCCTGACTTATGCCCAGCAGTCCCAGCGCCGCGTACCAGTGCCAAATGTCCGACGCGGGGCCCAGCAGCGCTATTCCCAAGCCCATCGGCAGGAGAAGAAAGGGCAAAAGCCGATGTGGTCCAAAACGGTCGCTCGCCAATCCGCTTAGGATGCTGAACAGAATGGCGAGGCCAGCAAAGCTTGCGTAGCCCGGTGTCATGGCCAGCAGCGTCCATCCCTTTTGATCGGCGATGTGCACCTGGTGAAAGAAAATCACCGTCCCGATAAAGCCTGGCGTCAGGAGCACCGGCACCAGCGCAGGAAGCAACCAATGACGCCGGGCGTCGGCGCGGGTCCAATGGCGACCGAACAGGCCGGGCGTATCCATGTTCTCTTCGACCGACTTCGGTGTGCGGCTTCCCGACAGAAGTCGGCGCAAAGCGAGCGCAATCGGGATGGCGAGCAGGAAGGCCGAAAACGCAAGCGTTGGTTGCCAGCCAACCGTGGCAATCGCCAGTACGACCGTTGGCGGCAAGATGATCTCTGACAGTGGGTGGCCAAGGTTGGTTATCGCCACCGCGCGCCCGCGGTGCGCAGCAAACCACCTGCCCATGGCCGTCATCGCGATATGGGTAAACATGCCTTGGCCGCAAAAACGCAAACCAAATAGGGCGACGCCCAAGAGCCAAACGGTGGGCGCGAAGGCAAACAGAACAAGTGCGCTTGCGAAGGCCATCGAGATGACGGCGACCAATGCGGCGAAGGGCACACGGTCGGCCCAGTCTCCGCGCCAGAACAGCAGCGTTGCCGATGCCAGCGTTGCGACCGTGTATAAGCTCCCCCACGCGCCATCGCTCAGTGCATGCTTGGCCTGGATCTCACCAGCAAACAGCGAGATGAACCAGGTCTGCCCGAATGAGCTGCTTGCGGTCAGAAGAAAGCCCGCGCCAAGCCAGCGCGCGTTGGCCGCTATGAAGCGCGCAAAGCCGGGCGTTTCGAGAGTGGTTGAAGCGGTTGAGGTCACGGCGAGACGTCGGCGCTGCCGATCCGGAAAAGCGTAAGTGCACCATTAGCTGCAGGATATGCGCGCAGCTTTATCGGCTCCACTTGATGGAGCAGCCCATGCTGGCAAACTGTTCGGCTGGCCCTGAAGACGTCTCGCCGATCATCCGCATCGCGTTCACAAGTTCCGGCGTCCGACCGGAGGCATCGCCGCGTCGAGCGTCGTCCAGACGACCGCGATATTGCAATTCGCCCGCCGCGGAGAAGCCGAACGGGTCGGGTGTGCAGACCGCTCCATAGGATTTGGCAACGTGCTGCGCCTCGTCCACCAGATAGGGGAAGGGCAAGGCCCACTTTTCGGCGTAAAGCTTCATTTTCGCGGGGCTGTCCTCGGGGTAGGCGATGAAATCATTGGCGTTGATCCCAGCCACGCCGAACCCTTCATCCATGAGCGTCCGAGCGTCGGCGGCGAGGCGATCAGCGACGGCCACCACGTAGGGGCAGTGGTTGCACATGAAGACGAGCACGAGACCCTTCTCGCCCATCAGGCTATCGAGGCTGTGCTGGTTTCCGTCGCAATCGGGAAGCGTAAAAGCTTCCGCCTTCCAGCCCATTGGGTGTGTGTCTTGGGTGAGCATGCCGCACCGCCTTCCGCGTCGTCTCACGCGAGGGTAGAGGCCCGCGCCGACAAGCGCAACGCAGGACGATGATCAACCATCAGGGACCGATGGATCGATGTTCAGGTCGATGCCGACCGGGTGGTGATCGGTCGGCCAGACACCATCAGGTCTCATCTGCAGCACGAAGGGCCGGGCGACAGCCTGGGCGGTGCCTGACAGACCGAAATGGTCGATTGCTCCGAACAGATGCAGCCCGCGATTGAGATGGAAGCTCGCGTGCGGGACCCTGGGGAACGTCAGCCCGACCCTTTCCAGCGTCGCATGGATGCGCGAGCCCGAAAGCGCATTGAGATCGCCCGCAAGGATCACCGTCTCGCCAGCTTCGATCCACGGCGCGACGCGTGAAGCGGTCAGCGCGGCGGCGCCGTTGCGGTTGGTCCGGCTGAACGCATCGAAATGCACGCTGACCACGCGGAACAGGGCGCCGCTGTCCCTGTCTTCGAACTGCACCCACGAGGCGAAGGAGGGTGAAGCGCCATCGAACCCGCGCGAATAGATCCGGTCCGGCTCTTCGGAGAAGAACCACCAGCCCTGATCGCGCACGCCGAAGCGTTCGGGGCGGTAGAAGATCGGCTGGGTGCCGGGGAAGGCGCGCCAGTCGCCCATCGCTGCCGCGGCATAGCCGGGGTTGTTCTCGAGCAGCCAGTCGCGCGCCAGATTGATGCTGCCATCGCTGCCGCGCCAGAAGCTCTCCATCTCCTGGAAGGCGATGATGTCCGCGTCGAGCGCCTTGAACACGGTGTCCATCGGCCCCTTGCGCTCCTCCCAGCCCGACAGGCCCCAGCGCCCTTCCCCCTGAAAAAGCACGATGTAGTGGACATTGTAGGAGGCGATCCGGATCGCGCCTTCGGGCTTGTCCGGCGGCGGGGAGGCCGTCGACAGGCGCAGGTGCTGAAACGCGACCACCGCCGCAAGCCCGGCGATGATGGCGAAGACGAACTGGAGGATGCGCAGGAGCAAGGACGGTCCGTGGGTGCGGCAGGCGGAGGCCCGTCAGCCAAGCACGTTTTGGATGCAGCGCTCCAGCCCCGCGCCTTCACACTCGTGTGACCGGGCATGTCTTCCGTTTGCAGCTCAAAAGGCGCAGCACAAGAAGCGCGAGCCGACATTGCCGGTTCGCGGTGTCATCGTGCTGATCGCACGTTGAGCCCGGACTTGATCCGGGGAAGCGCAAGACCAGCGCTATCAGCAATGCGGGGCAGACGGGGTGCCGTGCGGCGTCGCCTGTGTCTTTGATATGTCTGTGGCGCTGCCTCACGGATGAACCAGAGGCTCGAGCACCCCGTGCGAAGCGTTCTTTGGCTTATACAAAGGCGGCTTGGGCAGGCGAGCCACCCGGACCGTAAGGCGCTACCTCTAGCGGAATCAACGCGCCAGGGATGGGTTCGGGATGAAAGCGGTCGGGCCATTCGCGGTTGTTCCGACGGCTTTTGCCGTGGAACAGAGCCACATCCTGCGGTTGTTCCGGAGGAACAGAGCCACAACCTGCGGTTGTTCCGGAGGAACAGAGCCACAAGAATGGACCGGAGCGTCATCCCCACCAACACTGTCGGCCTGATGCAAACCATCAGACGCCTTTGACTTCACCCTCAGCACCTTTGCTGGGCGTGACCCCATAAAGAAGACTGAGCGCTTCGCCCCTCCACCGGCCCGGGACACGACCCCGAGCGCCTCGTCAGATGATCGGCGAAAGGCGGGAGGGATGATGGGGGAAGGAATAGGGGGCGGGGATAAATCCAGCGGTTGTGCCGCAGACACGTAGGGTCGGTGGCACAGAGCAAAAAAGGAGGCACAGAGCAAAGAAGGATGTCGGTCGTGCAGCGAAAGTAACGCAGCCGCGAGCGTGCTGAACGAGCGGTTCCATCACCAAGTGTCACCCTAGGCCTCGTGCCTACGGTCCATACCATCCCGGCCGCGTCATAATAGCGGCAAGCACCACATGGGTCCTCGGGCCAAGCCCGAGGATGACGGTCTGTGGAGCTGGAACCCTTCTGGCTGAACCGTAAAGCGATGACGGCCTACGCATCGCCCGGCGGGAAAACGGCTAGGCTTTATTGTCTCTGTCTGCGTTCTTGGCTAATGCGATCGCATATTCAGCGTAGGCGCGCATCTCCGGGCTATGTTGGTAAAAGGCAAGGATTTGCGCCGCGTAGTCGCGAACGAACGGAATTACAACGTGCAAAAACTGCATTTGAGGATCGCCTGCGAGCGTTCCAAATAGCTGTAGACCACCGCCGACAGCACCTGCCGCAACAATCGACATTAAACAGAAGAAGACGGCCTTTCGGACGGTAACCATTGCTGCGTAACCCGTCCGGCCAACGGTCCAGTCAAAGTGAAGCAATAGGTCTCGCAGCGGCCTGTGCGCGCTCCTCGTCTCTTCATCAACGAGATCAGCGTCATCAGTGAGAATACCGAGAAGGGTGTTCCCGGGTGCTTCAATTTCACGAAGCAGTTGTGCCTGTTGAAGGAACCGGTCAGCGCGCTCGACCAAGTTCTTTCCTTCTTCCGTGCCAAGCAGAAAGGCTCCGTGCTGCCGGGCCACGTTGGCAAGAAGCCCGTTAACTTCGGGCTCAAGCTCTTCCGTCATGGTCGGCCCGTCGGCACTTTCAAATGCAAGGTGCATTTCCATCAACGCTCCGCCGGTCGCGAAGAGTCCGGCAAGGTCTAGCTCCTCAAACGGGCGATTGATTTCGACGGCATACTCCTTGATTGCGAAAGCAAGTTCCGGGTGCGAATTCTCTAGCTTTATAGCCATTGCAGCCAGCCGCTCGGTCGTCGAAATCAGCCGGGGGAGAAGCTTCTCGCTCGCGTTCGCATCATCCTCGGTTGGTGGCGCCCTTGTACGCGCAAGTTTGCCGTTTGTCGCGGAGTATGCTGGACCCGGTCCCGGATCAGGCTCAGCCGGCGGTTCGTCGGCCTTGTCCAGAGGTTCACCAAATGCGTTCGCCTCCCGCTCAACGATGTCGAGTTCCGTCTCCCGCTCGATGATCGCTTTGATCTTGGCGTTGACGTGGGCGGGGCCTTGCTTCCAGTCCTCTTCCTCGATCTCAAGGACGCGGGCGACTTCGATGCGCTCGTTGGCGGCTGCCGATAGCCTAAAGGTTGGTTTGCCTTGCAACCGCGCTTCGTACCAGTCGATCCAGACCTCCCAATCTTCCTCAAGATCGAGAAGGCTTTGGCGGAGGGTCTGCCAATTCTTGCGCGCCCAGTTGCTCTCTCCGTCTGGCCATAATGGTTGAAGAGCGAGGGTTTTCCCCGCCTCGATTGCCTCGACATCAGCAGCGTCGGCAGCGGCGTAGGCAGCGTCGGCAGCGTAGGCAGCGGCGTAGGCAGCGCGGGCAGCAGCGTCGGCAGCGGCGTAGGCAGCGTCGGCAGCGTAGGCAGCAGCATCGGCAGCGCGGGCAGCAGCGTCGGCAGCGTCGGCAGCGTAGGCAGCAGCATCGGCAGCGCGGGCAGCAGCATCGGCAGCAGCGCGGGCAGCAGACGCAAGATCAGCGCCATGGGCTGGATATGTGGCCGCAGCCCATGGCGCTGCCATAGCGCGAAGACAGGGCAGCAGGATAGTTCGGGCGAGTTCGGACCGTTCATCAAGCTTGAGAGAAATAAACGCCGGCATGGCGCGTAGCGCCGCTCTTGCCGCGAACGCGATCACTTGCTCGCGCCCGCCCTCGCGTTCGGCGACGGTGCTTAAAAACGCCTCAAGCTGCTTGCGATTCGTAACGTCGATGTCGGCCATGTGTTCCCAAGCCCGTAGAAGCGGACAACATGGCACGCACAGGTTGGGCTGGCCAGATGATCAACGCTGGCGCCGCAGCTTACCACTGCGCGTCGCCCTCCGGCCTGTCCCGAGGGTCCATGCGATGCCGGCGGCCCGATGGAAGGTGGAATCTCAAGCATGGACCCCCGCCATAAGGGTGGGGGTGACGGCATGGGATTGGGGCGAGGCACAATGGAAAAACCTCGGAACGCGTCAGCGTGTCCGGGGCCTTGAGCCGACTATTCGACGAGGCCCCGGATCAAGTCCGGGGCTTTGGTGAAAGTGGCGTGACCATAGCTGTTGGTGCGCGCCCGCTCCGGGCGTGCCGCCCAACCGCTACACCCATTTTTCGTGTGCGTTCGCTCTGGGTGTGCCACCCGACCGCTACACCCTTCTCTCCACCATCATCTTCTTGATCTCAGCAATCGCCAGCGCGGGGTTCAGCCCCTTGGGGCAGGCCTGGGCGCAGTTCATGATCGTGTGGCAGCGATAGAGGCGGAACGGGTCTTCGAGATTGTCGAGCCGCTTGCCGGTTTCCTCGTCGCGGCTGTCGATGAGCCAGCGATAGGCCTGCAGCAGCACCGCCGGGCCAAGATACCGGTCGCCGTTCCACCAGTAGCTGGGGCACGAGGTCGAGCAGCACGCGCACAGGATGCATTCGTACAGCCCGTCAAGCTTTTCGCGGTCCTCGCGGGCCTGTTTCCACTCGCCCTGCGGCTGCGGCGTCGCCGTCTGCAGCCAAGGCTCAACCGACGCATGCTGGGCGTAGAAGTTCGACAGGTCCGGAACAAGGTCCTTGACCACCTTCATGTGCGGCAGCGGGTAGATCGGCACGTCCTTCTTGCGCACCTCGTCCGTGCCCTTGGTGCAGGCAAGCGTGTTGGTGCCGTCGATGTTCATCGCGCAGGAGCCGCAAATGCCC
Organism: Pseudomonadota bacterium; assembly: GCA_039024915.1. Classification (NCBI taxonomy): domain Bacteria; kingdom Pseudomonadati; phylum Pseudomonadota; species Pseudomonadota bacterium. Next base: position 5,932 of record JBCCPK010000010.1, on the reverse strand, counting down.
TCGCGGCAGGAGCGGCGGAAGGTCAGCGTCGGGTCGACCCTATTCTTGATCCAGATGAGGGCGTCGAGCACCATCGGCCCGCAATCGTCGAGGTCCACCGTGTAGGTGTCAACGCGCGGGTTCTCGTCGTCGTCCGGGCTCCAGCGGTAGATCTTGAACTGCCGCGTGTTGGTCGCGGCACTTCCGTCCTCTTTGGTGGGCGCCGGCCAGGTCTTGCCGGTGGAGACGGTGGAATTCTTCGGAAGCGTCAGTTGAACCATGTGTGCTGCAAACCGATCCTGCCGAGGGCATGTGCCCCCTGTTCCCCGACGGCGTCGGGGCGCTTGTCAGGCTTGCTTTCCTCCCTGGATAATTGAACCGCCTTTCGAGCCAACCTTCACATAAGGCAGATCGTTGGCCTCGGTGAACTCGCGATACGCCTGTTCAGCGCCGTCCCAGTTGCCGCCGGGCTTCACATCGTCGAGCAGGATATGCGCGTTGGCCGACCAGAAGGGGCGCGAGTTGTTCAGGATCTGCAGGGTGGGGATGTACAGATCCACATCCAGCAGCATCACGTCGATGGGTGGCAGGCTGCTCCAGTCCACTTTGACGGCGTCGCCCGCCAGCGTGTGCATGTTGGAGAAGCCGTTCGCCTCGATGTTCTTCTTGAAGATTTCTTCGTCGTTGTACGAGAACGCGCTGAACGCGGCCCGTTTCTTCTCGCGCGCGTTCACCTCGTGCTCGACATGCTCGTCGACAAAGCCGGAGAACGTATCAACACAGTAATAGGGACGTGTGTCGCCCATATCGCGCATATGCTCGAGCAGGAAGACAGTGCTCTTGCCTTGCGCGACGCCAATTTCAACAATGCAGCCAGGTTCCGAGCCGCCATCGGCTTGGCGCGTCGCGTCGATGGCATTGCACAGCCAGGTTAGCTGCGCAGGAACCAAGCCGTACGGGTATTTCGGGCGGGTGACCGAATTGATCGCCGGTGTCCGGTACACAACATACTTCGCAACGGTCTTTGCGCGATCGACCAGCGAAGCGGAATCAGGCGAGTTGGACGACATCGTCGTACGCTCCTAGTACACGCGGGCTTTCGGTTTGATGTAGGCGATGTCGTTCGACATGGTGTAGGTGTGCACCGGCCGGTCATCGAGCTTCACGGATCTCTCCTCAACATCAACAAATGCCAATGTGTGCTTCATCCAGTTCACATCGTCGCGTTCGGAATAATCCTCACGTGCGTGGGCGCCGCGCGATTCTTTGCGGTTGACCGCCGATTCAACGGTCACCACCGCCTGCGCGATGAGGTTTTCATATTCGAGAGTTTCGATCAGGTCGGTGTTCCAGATCATCGACCGGTCCGTCGTTTTGATATCGTCGGTACCGGCCCAGACATCGTTGATCAGCGTTGCGCCTTCCTCGAGAACTTCGCCGGTACGGAACACCGCGCAATTGTTCTGCATGACCCGCTGCATCCTCAGCCGCAGATCAGCTGTCGACGTCGAGCCGTTGGCGTAGCGAGCCGCATCAAGGCGCGAGAGCGACAGGTCCGCAGAATCGGCGGGCAGTTCCGGATGCTTCTCACCGGGCTCCAGCGTATCGCCGCAGCGCGCGCCGGCCGCCCGACCGAACACGACCAGATCGATCAGCGAGTTTGAGCCGAGGCGGTTTGCGCCGTGAACGGACACGCAAGCGGCTTCACCAATCGCCATCAGCCCGGGTACCACGGTGTCCGGGTCGCCACCGACCTTTGTGAGCACTTCGCCGTGATAGTTGGTTGGGATGCCGCCCATATTGTAGTGAACCGTCGGCAGCACCGGAATGGGTTCCTTGGTGACATCGACACCAGCAAAGATGCGCGCGCTTTCGGAAATCCCCGGGAGGCGCTCATGCAGGATGTCGGGATCGAGGTGATCGAGGTGAAGGAAGATGTGGTCGCCATTCTTGCCGACGCCGCGCCCGTCGCGGATTTCCATGGTCATGGAACGCGAGACCACGTCGCGCGATGCAAGGTCTTTGGCGGATGGCGCATAACGCTCCATGAAGCGCTCGCCCTCTGAGTTTACCAGGTAGCCGCCTTCACCGCGTGCGCCTTCGGTGATCAGGCAGCCCGCGCCGTAAATGCCGGTCGGGTGAAACTGCACGAATTCCATGTCCTGCAGCGGAAGACCCGCGCGTAGCACCATCGCGTTGCCATCGCCGGTACAGGTGTGCGCAGAGGTTGCCGAGAAATAGGCGCGGCCATAGCCGCCGGTCGCCAGCACCGTCTTGTGTGAGCGGAAGCGGTGGATCGAACCGTCTTCCATGCACATGGCGACAACGCCGCGGCAGGCGCCGCTATCGTCCATGATCAGGTCGATGGCAAAATACTCGATGAAGAATTCCGAGCTATTGCGCAGCGCCTGGCCGTAAAGCGTGTGCAGGATCGCGTGACCCGTCCGGTCGGCAGCGGCACAGGTGCGCTGGGCGGGTGGCCCCTCGCCATATTTGGTTGTCATGCCGCCAAACGGCCGCTGGTAGATCTTGCCATCTTCGGTGCGCGAGAACGGAACGCCCCAATGCTCGAGCTCGTAGACCGCTTCCGGTGCGTTCTTGCACAAATACTCAATGGCATCCTGATCGCCCAGCCAGTCAGATCCCTTGACCGTGTCGTACATATGCCAGCGCCAGTCATCCTGGCCCATATTGCCCAGCGACGCGGAAATCCCGCCTTGCGCGGCGACGGTGTGCGAGCGTGTCGGGAACACCTTGGTGATGCACGCCACTTTCAGGCCCGCTTGGGATGCCCCAACAACCGCACGAAGACCCGCGCCTCCCGCACCGACAACCACAACATCATAGGTGTGGTCGGTAATCGGATAGGCTTGGCCGTTCGTCGCGGGACCCGATGCCCCGTTTGCGGCTCCATTGCCATTTTGCTGTGCCACGAAGCGTCAGCCTCCAAAGCTCATTTTCAGGATCGCAAAAATCGACGCGGCAGCGACGATGATGGCGAAAAACGTGTTGCCCAGAAGGGCCAGGATCTTGGTCAGTTCGTTGTGAACATAGTCTTCAATGATCACCTGCATCCCAAGGCGCATGTGGATCGTTCCCGAGATCACCACAAGCATCATGATGATAGCGGCAAGTGGCGAACCCATCACCGCGACAAATTCGGCATGAGAGGCGCCCTGAAGTCCGATCACCATCACGATGAAGAACAGGATTAATGGCACGTTGGCGAGAGCGGTCACGCGTTGGTGCCAGAAATGATCGGTGCCCTCCTTGGCCGAGCCCAAGCCTCGGACCCGGGAAAGAGGCGTTCGCATTTTAGACGTTCCAGCCATTAGCGTCTGTTTCCCATTTCACACTTCATCGCACCGCAAAGCTCATCGCACCGCGAAACCGATGATCCACAAGATCAGCGTCAACGACACAGAGCCGATCAAGGTTGCTCGGGCGAGAAAGTTTCGACCGAACTTGTCGAGGCCACGCCCGGTATCCCAAACAAAGTGCCGAATGCCGCCAAGCATGTGGTGCATCAATGCCCAGGTGAAGCCGAACAGGACAAGCTGCCCGAAGATCGACCCGAAAAGGTCGGTCACGACATCATAGGGTTGTGGCCCCGAGGCAGCAGCAAGCAGCCAGATCACCATCAGAACGGTTCCAAAATACAGCGCTGCGCCCGTGATGCGGTGCACGATGGACATAAGCATCGTGAACAGCATCCGATAGACCTGCAGGTGCGGTGAAAGCGGGCGATTGTCGCCCGGTGCGGTGCTTGCCATGGAAGCGCCCTTCAATGCTCAACCGAGTGAGATGCCGCCGAACCCGAGGGACCCCGATGTCCCGAAACGGCTTTCAAGTGTGTTGTAACGCCGCCGGTCGGCTCGGTCGAGCCGACCATGGTCGAAAGCCGGGCCGCTTTATTGCCGCACAAACATTACGTTTACGTAAGATGCCTGTAGGCCTCATTCTTTTGCCGCCTTATTAATGGAAAGGTAACCCTAACCGCCCTAACTGATCTGCTGGTGCATCGTTCAAGGCCTACGGAAGGGCAATGGCATGCGGTCTACCGACGGCGTTCTTTCTTTGGTGCTGGCCGCCCTGGCGCTGGTTTTGGGTGGATCCTGGGTATTGACCCAAGGCGAGGAGGCGGACCGCAAAGCCCGCGGCGAAGCGCTTGCCACTCTGATCGACCGGGTCACCGGTCCGAAAGGCTTCGACTATTCCGGGCCTGTCCCCCTTTGCCGAACCGGTGATTTCGATACCTGCGTCATCGACGGCGATAGCGTGCTGTTTCGCGGCGAGCAATTGCGCCTTGAGCGTATCGACGCGCCCGAAATTGCCGATGCACAATGTGAGAACGAGGAAATTCTCGCCCTGCAAGCCCGTGACCGGCTTTCTGTTGCGTTGAGCAACACGCCCTTCCGCGTGGTTCGCTACGAAGATGACCGGTATGGGCGTACGCTGGCCCGCTTGCGGACCGAGGATGGCTGGATCAGCTCGGTTCTGGTGGACGAGGGCCTCGCGCATTGGTGGGATACCGGTCGCGGTTGGTGTTAGCCGCTTAATCAGTTTCTGAAGGCCCTTCTTTGCGCTTTGTTTGCTATTCGCATCTAGCGTTTGGGCATGCGCCACCTTCGAGCCTCAAAGCACCACAGCCAATCGCGCGCCGGTTCCGGCGGTCGCGCCCTTCGTTCGGATGGCTCAAACGTGGTCGCGTTGTCATCGCTTCGTCGGGCGCGATGGCTGAACCTTATTATGATTGCTGTGCTTGGCGTGTGTGTCGGGATGCTTGCCGTAGGATTGGTTACCGAACGCGAGCGCATATCTACCCTGATCGCCGCTGTAGCCGACAGGTTGGGTACGGAGCTTGTAAGCCGAGACCCCGCCCGGAGCGCGGTCGCCATGCCGGTTTGCCGCTCGTCGTCTACACAGACCTGCGTGATCGATGGCGACACCATCCGGCTCTATGGCGAGAGCATTCGCCTACAGTCGCTTGATGCGCCAGAGTTGTTTTCGCCAAGCTGCCACGCGGAAAGACAGCTTGCGGAGTTGGCGACCTACCGATTGTCCGAGCTTCTTTCCGGTGCACCGTTTGAAGTCGTCCGCGGGGACAAAGACCGTTACGGTCGCACGCTGGCGCGGCTTCGGACGGAGGATGGCTGGGTCGGTTCGCGTCTTGTTGAGGATGGTCTTGCGCAGTGGTGGGATAACAGCCGCGGTTGGTGTTAGCTTGGCGCTTGGCCTTTATGCGTTGCTCATCGGCGTGTTCAGCTATGCAGCAAACGCTTTTGCTCAGAAGGATCGGTGAACGCTAAGATTGGTCATCGTTCCGGTGCCACTTGGAATTTGCGCTGCCATCTTGCTGTCGGTTGAATTCTTCCTCTATTCGACCTGATGCTCGATCTAGCCGCCTATGCCGTGATGTTTGGATCCGCGTTTCTCGCGGCGACGGTCTTCCCGGCTCAGTCGGAACTGGTTCTCATCGGTTTTCTGACCGCCGGACAGCACTCGGTGGCTGGCATGTTGATCGTCGCGAGCATCGGCAACGTGCTTGGGTCGGTCGTGAACTACTATCTCGGGCTTGGCATCCAGCACTACCGTGACAAACCCTGGTTTCCGGGCAACGAGAAAGCGCTGGCGCGCGGCCGAAAGTTCTACGCGAAATGGGGACGGTGGTCGCTTTTGCTCGCCTGGACACCGGTGATCGGCGACCCGCTGACGGTGGTTGCGGGCGTCATGCGCGAGAAGCTTTGGGTATTTTTGGTGCTCGTGACGATTTCCAAGGTGACACGCTATGTATCCCTCGCAGCGATCACGCTGGGGATCATTGGCTGATGGGAAAAACGTCCCGAGACGACCCCGCCCATGACGAGTGGGCGAGGTCTTTTTTTTGGGGGGGGGGGGTGGGGGGGGGCGGTTACTTGTTAAACGGCCGCGGTATATTAGGCGCGCGCCGGGT